>DATLGZ010000256.1:0-7380 GCA_035540235.1 Acidimicrobiales bacterium
TACTCGCTGACGTCGACCTTCGTCCCCGGCGTCAGCCGCAGCCTGTCGCGCAGGGGTTTGGGCAGGACGATCCGCCCCACGTCATCCACGGTGGCCTCCATAGGGAGAAGCCTACCAGTCCGCTCCCAGCCGATGGCTGTCAGATGGGGGGTGTGACCGGTTGGGGGGCGATCAACGCGAGTCGGCCGGCGGAGCGCCCCAGCCACCGCCGCCCGGCGTCAGCATGCGGAGCACGTCGCCGGCCTTCATGCGGATCGTGCACTTGTCAGGCAGCCGCTCGGCCCGGCTCTCGTCGCCGCCGGGCAGCAACCAGTTCTCCCCTGGGGCGCCCGGCCCTCCTCCCGCCAGCCCCCACGGCCGGGACACCCGCCGCTCCGTGATGAGCGACACCGTCACGTCCTCGAGCATGAGCAGGTCGCGCTCGATGCCCTCGCCGCCCGGGCAGAGCCCGACGCCGCCGCTCCCCTGCCGGAGGCGGTACCGCAGCACCCGCATCGGATAGTGCCGCTCCAGGGCTTCGATCGGGGTGTTCTTGGTGTTGGTCAACTGTGTGGACACCGCTCGACTCGCGTTCGCCGTGGGTCAGATCGATCCTTGAGGAACAACCCACTCGTTGGCGGCACCGCCGACTGCTGCGATCCGCTCGAAGTCGGCGTCGTAGTGCAGCACGACGAGGCCTGAGAGCAGCGCGGCCGCCGAGATGACGAGGTCAGGGATGGGACCGCGATGTTGTCCCCTACGCGCCAGCTCATGCTGAAGGTCGATGGCCTTGGTCATCACTTCGGGCGTGATCAGGGCAGCGTCGAGGCTCCGCCGCTCCTCCAGGATCTCCTCGTAGTCGGCGAGGTTCCGGCTGCTGTAGAGGACCTCGAGATCGACGATCGCACACGTCGCGAGGTGGCCGTCCTCGAGCAGCGGGCGCAGGCGAGCGGCGACGACCGGGACGGGAAAGCGCGCCAGCGCGCTCTTGTCAGCGAGATACGTCGCGCTCAGCGCCACGCGCCCGACATGACCTTCGGCTTGGCCAAATCGAGACGCTGCATCGACTCGAGCCGGTCGGCATGCCGGCGACGTCGAGCCGCAAGTACGACCGCCTCGAGCGAGCGGTTCACCGTCTCCTTCATCGTGGCGGCCCCGAGGATGCTCGCAGCCTCGTCGAGGAGCCCGTCGTCGATGTCGACCAGTCGCTTGCTCACGTCTGCAAGTATATCTGTCTTGGAGCCTGCGAGATATATCGAGCCCATCACTGACCCCTCGATCACCCACCCGAGGCGCTCGACGGTCAAGGAATGCCCCAGCCGCCACCTCCCGGCGTCAGCATCCGGAGCACGTCGCCAGCCTTCATCCGGATCGTGCACTTGTCGGGGAGGCGCTCGGCGCGGGCCTCGTCACCGCCAGGCAGCAACCAGTTCTCCCCTGGGGCGCCCGGCCCTCCTCCCGCCAGCCCCCACGGCCGGGACACCCGCCGCTCCGTGATCAGCGACACGGTCACGTCCTCGAGCATCAGGAGGTCCCGCTCGATGCCCTCGCCGCCCGGGCAGAGCCCGGCGCCGCCGCTCCCCTGCCGCAGCCGGTATCGCAGCACCCGCATCGGATAGTGCCGCTCCAGGGCTTCGATCGGGGTGTTCTTGGTGTTGGTCATCCCGGTCTGCACGCCGCTCATGCCCGGCCGGCCGGGCCGGCCGCCCTGGCCGCCGGCGACGGTCTCGTAGTACACCCACCCCGCGCCGCCCACGAGCGTGTTGTTCATGGTGCCCTGGCTGGCCGCCCCCACCCGGTCGGGGACGGCCTGGGCCAGCGCCCCCAGGCACACGTCGGCCACCCGCTGGCTCACCTCGACGTTGCCCGCCCCCACCGCTGCCGGCGGCCGGGCGGCCACGATCGATCCGGGCGGGGCGACCACGTGCACGGCCCGCATGGCCCCGCCGTTGGCCGGGATGGTGGGGTCGGTGGCGGAGCGGATGGCGAAGGACACCACGCTCACCGTCACCGCCTCCACCGCGTTGACGTTGCCGGGCCGCTGCTCGTCGGTGCCGGTGAAGTCGAACGTGGCCGTGTCGCCCTCGATGGTCAGGGTGAGGACGATGCGGGCGGGCCGCTGCTGGTCGGGCCGCGGCCCGCAGGAGTCGACCACGTCCTCGAACCGCCACGTGCCGTCGGGCATGGCGGCCAGGGCGGCCCGCATGCGCCGCTCCCCGTAGGCGGTGACCTCGTGGAGGGGCTCGCCCGCGAAGGCGGCCAGCCGCTCCACCCCCACCACGTTGGCGCCCCGCTGGGCGTCGAGGTCGCCCCGCCGCTCGTCGGGCGTGCGGGAGTTGGCCGCGATCATCGCCTCCACCTCGGGGGTGAGCAGGACGGGCGGCACCCGCAGCCCCTCCTGGTGGACCTCCACCGCCTCGGCCGGCATCGACCCGGGGGCCATCCCGCCCAGGTCGGCGTGGTGGGCGCGGTTGGCCGCCCACCCGATCAGCCTCTCGCCCACGAAGCAGGGCGCCACCAGCGTGAGGTCGTTGAGGTGGGTGCCCCCCGCGAACGGGTCGTTGAGCGCCACCTGGTCGCCGGGCCGCAGCCGCCCGCCGAAGCCGGCGATGGCGGCCGCCACCGACGCCGGCATCGACCCCAGGTGGACGGGGATGTGCTCGGCCTGCACCACCATCTCCCCGTCCGGCGTGAACAGGGCTGCCGAGCAGTCGGCCCGCTCCTTGATGTTGGGGCTGAACGCCGCCCGCTGCAGCACGGCGCCCATCTCCTCGGCCACGCCCGCCAGCCGCGAGATCAGCACCTGCAGGCGGGCCGGGTTCACCGGGTGATCACCCAGCTGCCGTCGGGGCCGACCCGGGCGGACCAGCCGTCGGGGACCCACACCGTGCAGTCGGGCTCGACGAGCACCGCCGGCCCCACCGCCGGCCGGCGGGCCCGGGCCGGGCCGGCGGCCATCGGGAGCTCGCCGGGGGTGAGGGGAGGGGCGATCCGGGCCCGGGCCCGGATGGCCACCACCTCGACCGGCGCTCCCGGCCGGGTGTAGCCGTTGCGGCGGCGGTGCTCCTCCTCGAAGGCCGCCACCGAGGCGACGGTCAGCTCGTGGCTCTGGCCCCGGTAGCGGCAGTCGACGGCGGTGGTCACCTCGGCCCGCCCGCCGCCCACCGCGGCCGCCGCCTCCCGACCCAGGGCGTGCAGGGCCTCGTGCAAGCTGCCGTGGTCGTCGGGCGTCGGCCAGGACCGCACCAGGTCGCGCTGGCGGGGCCCGCACAGCAGCCCCACGGCCGACAGCACGCCGGCCCGGGGCGGGACGACGACGGCGGGCATGCCCAGGGCGGCGGCGATGGCGCAGGCGTGGAGGGGCCCGGCGCCCCCGAAGGCCACCAGCGCCAGCGAGGCCGGGTCGACGCCCCGCTCGACCGAGACACGCCGCACCGCCCGTTCCATCCCTGCGTCCACCACCGTGACCACGCCCTCGGCGGTCACTCCCGCCGCCTCCAGGGCCTTGGCGGCGGCGGCCCGGTCGAGCCGCCCCAGGCCGGGGAAGGCGGCGTCGCCCGCGATCCGCCCCAGCACCAGGTCGGCGTCGGTGACGGTGGCCTCCGTGCCCCCCCGCCCGTAGCAGGCGGGACCGGGGTCGGCCCCGGCGCTGGCCGGCCCCACGACCAGCGCCCCACCGGGGTCGACACGGGCGATGGAGCCGCCCCCCGCCCCGATGGTGTGGATGTCGAGGGCGGGCAGGCGGATGGGGAAGCCGGCCGCCACCCGGCCCGGCGCCGGCTCGGGCACGCCGCCCTGCACGAGGCACACGTCGGTGCTGGTGCCGCCCATGTCGAAGGTCACGGAATCGGCGAACCCGGCGGCGGCCGCCGCCGCCGCACCTGCGATCACCCCTCCGGCCGGGCCCGACAGCAGCAGCGCCACCGGCAGGTCGGCCCCCTCGGCGGCGGGGATGAGGCCGCCGGCCGACGTCATCACCAGCACGTCGCCGGCCAGGCCGGCCACCGCCCGCAGGTAGGCGCGGCACCGGGGCCGCAGGTAGGCGTTGACGGCGGTGGTCACCGTCCGCTCGTACTCGCGGAACTCGGGGGAGACCTCGGAGGAGCACACCACGTCGACGCCCGCCCCGCTCCCGCCGCGGACGGCCGCCGCCACCGCCCGCTCGTGGGCGGGGTTGAGGTCGGCGTGGAGCAGGCACACGGCCACCGCCTCCACTCCCTCGGGCAGGGCGGGCGCCCGGGCTGCGTCCACCGGCTCCAGCTCCCGCCCGGCGGCGTCCAGGCGGCCGTCCACCTCCAGGCGCAGCTCCCGGGGCACCAGCGGCTCGGGCCTGTCGGCCCACACGTCGTACAGCGACGGGCGGTCCTGGCGGCCGATCTCGATGACGTCGGCCAGGCCGGCGCTGGTGACCAGCGCCACCCGAGCCCCCCGCCGCTCGAGCAGGGCGTTGGTGGCGACGGTGGTGCCGTGGGCAAGGACGGCGGGCGGCTCGCCGGCCAGCTCGGCCAGGCCCGTGGCCACCGCCTTCGACGGGTCGGCCGGCGTGGACAGCACCTTCACGACCCGGCCGTCGCCGGCGACCAGGTCGGTGAAAGTCCCGCCGGTGTCGGCCCCGACCCGCATCGGCGGTGGACACTATGCGGCCATGGGGGACGGGGTGGAGGACGCCGCCGCGGTGGAAGAGGTGGAGCGGTGGTTCCTCTCCCGCGGGCTCCCCCACTTCATCGAGGACTACAGCGCCAGCCGGGACGTGTTCACCCGGGCCCTGCCCGCCCTCATCCTGGTGTTGCTGTTGGAGATGCTGGGCGCCCTCAACTTCGCCTGGCCGTGGTGGCTCAACCTGGTGGTGGGCCTGGGCGGCTTCGCCGCCCTGGTGACGGCGTGGGCCCTCGTCAACCGGCTCCGCCACCGGCCCGCCTTCGCCCGCCCCGACCGGGTCGGCGCCCCCGAGATCGGGGTGTTCCTCGTCGTGCCCTCCGCCCTGCCCCTGATCGCCGGCGGCCAGTTCCTCACCGCCGTCAACACGCTGGCCGCCAACCTCCTGCTGCTCGGGGTCATCTACCTCGCCACCAGCTACGGCGTGGTGCCCATGACCCGGTGGGCGGGCACCCGGCTGCGGGCCCAGCTGGGCGCCCTGCTCGGTCTCATGGTGCGGGCCCTGCCCCTGCTGCTGCTGTTCGTCGTCTTCCTGTTCCTCACGCCCGAGCTGTGGCAGGTGGCGGCGTCGATGGACGGCCCCTTCCTTGCCATCGCCGTCGGGCTGTTCGTCGGGCTGGGAGTGTTGTTCGTGGTCGGGCGCATCCCCCAGGAGGTGGGGCAGCTGGCCCGCTTCGACGACGGTGGGGAGGTGGCCGCCCTCGTCGCCGGCACGCCCGCCGAGCGGCTGCGGACCGGCACCGGCGACGGCACCGGCGACGGCACCGGCATGACCCCGCCCGCCACTCTCGGCCGCCGCCAGTGGGGCAACGTCGGGCTCGTGCTGCTGTTCAGCCAGGGCGTGCAGGTGGCCTTCGTGAGCCTGATGATCGGGGCCTTCCTCGTCGTGTTCGGTCTCATCGCGGTGGCCCCCGACACGGCCGCGTCGTGGGTCGGCGGCGACGTCGACCCCCTCGTCGCCGGCGTGCTGTGGGGCCGGGGCGTCGCCCTGACCGTCGAGCTCCTCCAGGTGGCGACCCTGCTGGCGGCGGTGGCGGGCTTCTCGTTCACCCTGTCGCTGCTCACCGACCGGGCCTACCGCCAGGAGTTCCTCCACGACGTGGTGCGGGAGGTGCGCCAGGCGTTTGCGGTGCGGGCCGTCTACCTCGGCGCCCGGCGGCAGGAAGGTGGCTGAGGCGCCCGAGCCGGCGCCCGTCGGGCCCTCCCGGTGGGCGCTTCCCGACCCCGCCGGCGCCGACGTCGACGGGCTGGTCGGGCTGGGGGCCGACCTCGAGCCCGAGACGCTCGTCGACGCCTACCGCCGCGGCATCTTCCCCTGGCCCCACGGCCGCATGGCGCTCCCTTGGTTCTCCCCCGACCCGCGGGCGCTGCTGCGCCCCGCCGCCGTTCACGTGTCCCGGTCGCTCCGCCGGACCGTGCGCCGCTCGGGGTGGGCCACCACCGTCGACGCCGCCTTCGACGACGTGGTGGCGGCGTGCGCCGACCGGCCCCGGGGCGAGGGGACGTGGATCGACCGCCGTATGCGGGCCGCCTACGGCCGCCTCCACCGCCTGGGCTGGGCCCACAGCCTGGAGGTGTGGAACGGCCAGCGGCTGGTGGGCGGCCTCTACGGCGTCCGCGTCGGGGCGTGCTTCACCGGCGAGTCGATGTTCTCCCGCCTGTCCGACGCCTCCAAGGTGGCGCTGGTAGACCTGTGCCGGCGCTGGGGCGACGCCGGTGGCGCACTGATCGACGTCCAGCTCCCCACCGAGCACCTTGCCTCCATGGGCGCCGTCGAGGTGCCGAGGGCCGCCTTCCTGGCCGAGCTGGCGGCGGTGCGGGACCGGGTTGTCCGCATGGACACCGACCGCCTGCCGGTGAGCCGCCTGGCGCCCGCGGCCGTCCTCAGCCCCCCGGCACCGCCGCCGGGACTCAGCCGCCCGGCGCCGCCGGCGCCGCCGGCGGCGCCATGATCATCACCTGCTCCTCGCCGAGGGCGTCCTGGAGGGCTCGCACCGCCCGGCCGACGACCGCATCCTCGCCGTCCCAGACGACGACCGCCTCGTCGGCGTGGCGGGCGAGCCAGGCGTCCCGCCGCCGCAAAGCCCCGCCCGCCGCCTGCCGCGACTCGGGCTGCTTGCCCTGGAGCACGACCTGGCCCTTGGCCGCCGCCAGGAGCCGGCGGAAGTCCCGGCGGGACGACTCGGGCCACTGCGAGTCGGCTTCGGGGTAGGGGAGGACGGCGACGAAGGGCACGCCCGCCGCCTCCGCCGCCTCGGCCGCCAGCTGCTCCGCCCCCAGGCCCAGCCCGGTGAGGACGACCAGGTCGGGATGCAGCGTGCGCATGGCGGCGAGGACCTCGGCCAGCTTCCGCCGCACGCCGTCGGCCACCGGGTTGGGGCCGTATCCGCCCAGCTCAACCGGGCGGTGGCCGGTCACCGCCAGCCGGAACCCCTCGGGTAGGCGGGGGTCGGCGCCGCCCCCGCCCCGGGGCGCGTCGGCGCGGCCCAGCTCGGTGGGAGGGCGGTCGCCCGACCGGCCCTGCTGCCGCTGGGCCGCCTCCACCGCCAGCCGGTCGACCAGGTCGTTGAACCTGTCGTTGTTGTGTCCCTTGACCCACCGGAACCGCACCCCGCCCGACCCCCGCCGCCGCACGGCCTCGATCAGCGGCTCCCAGAGGTCGCGGTTGGCCACCGGCTGCTTGGCCGCCGTCTTCCAGCCCCGGGCGATCCACCCCTCCCACCAGCGGTCGCGGAAGCAGTTGAC
>DATLGZ010000257.1:0-2356 GCA_035540235.1 Acidimicrobiales bacterium
CCCCTGCTCATACGGGCCCTGCAGGTGCGGGGGATCGGCCAGCAGATCCGGGAGGACGGGCCCCAGGGCCACGTGACCAAGGCGGGCACCCCGACCATGGGCGGGCTCACCATGCTCGCCGCCCTGGTGGTGGGCTACGCCGCCAGCCACGTCGGCACCGGGGCGGTCGTCACCAGCGCCGGGGTGCTGGTCGTGCTCCTCACCGTGGGGGCGGGCGCCGTGGGCCTGGCCGACGACTGGATAAAGGTCTCCCGCCAGCGCAGCCTCGGCCTCAACAAGACGGCCAAGACGGTGGGGTTGGTGGCGGTGGCGCTGACCTTCGCCATCCTGGCCGTGTACAAGGCCAAGGTCCGCACCAACGTGTCGTTCAGCCGGTCGGTCTTCGACCTGAGCGACCCCGTCTACATCGTGTGGGCGGTGGTGATCGTCATCGGCACCGCTCACGCCGTCAACCTGTCCGACGGGCTGGACGGCCTGGCCGCCGGTTCGTCCATCTACGCCTTCGCCGCCTTCGTCTTCATCGGCTTCTGGCAGTTCCGCCACCCTGCCTGTTACAACGTCGGCCCCGCCCTCGACCTGTCGCTGGTGGCGGCCGCCCTGGTGGGGGCGTGCACCGGCTTCCTGTGGTGGAACGCGGCGCCGGCCCGCATCTTCATGGGCGATACCGGCTCGCTCGCCCTGGGGGCGGGCCTGGCCGGGCTGGCCCTCACCACCAACACCCACCTGCTGCTGCCGATCGCGGGCGGGCTGTTCGTGATGATCACCCTCTCGGTGGCCATCCAGGTGCTGGCCTTCCGCCTGTTCGGCCAGCGGGTGTTCCGCATGGCCCCCATCCACCACCACTTCGAGCTCATGGGCTGGCCCGAGACCACCGTCATCATCCGCTTCTGGATCCTCTCGCTGATGTTCACCGCCCTCGCCCTCGGCCTGTTCTACGCCGACTACCTCGCCGCCGGCCCCGAGTGCCGCCTGCCCGGGCTGTTGCTGTGACCGAGACGGCGCTGGTGATCGGGATGGGGGTCAGCGGTGAGGCGGTGGCGCGCCACCTGCGGGACCGGGGCGCCCGCGTCATCGCCATCGACGACAACCCCACCGACGAGGCCCGGCGCCGGGCCGAGGGGGCGGGGCTGCGGCTCGAGGCCACCCCCCGGCCCGAGGCCCTGCGCCGGCTCGTCGCCGAGGTGGACGTGGTCGTCCCCACGCCCGGGCTGCCCGAGTCCCACCCCGTCATCGCCCTGGCCGCCGAGGCGGGCACGCCGGTGCGCAGCGAGATCGAGCTGGCCTCCCGCTGGGCCCGCCGCCCGATCGTGGCCATCACCGGCACTAACGGCAAGACCACCGTCACCGAGCTGGTGGCGGCCATGCTCAACGCGTCGGGCCGGCGGGCGGTGGCGTGCGGCAACATCGGCCTCCCCCTCGCCGACGGGGTCAGGCGTGACGTAGACGTGCTGGTGGCCGAGGTGTCGTCGTTCCAACTGCGGTTCATCGACACGTTCCGCCCCCGGGTGGCGGTGTGGCTGAACCTGGCCCCCGACCACCTCGACTGGCACCCCGGCATCGAGGCCTACGCGGCGGCCAAGGCCCGCATCTGGGAGCTCCAGCAGCCCGACGACGTGGCGGTGGTGAACGCCGACGACGACGTGGTCATGGGGTGGGCGGCGTCCGCCCCCTCCAAGGTGACCACCTTCGGGTTGGCCGGCCCCGCCGACTGGCACGTGGACCCGTCGGGACGGCTGGCGGGCCCGGGCGGCCCCCTGGTGGCGGTGGGCGAGCTGCCCCGGGCCCTGCCCCACGACCTGGCCAACGGCCTGGCGGCGGCGGCCGCCGCCCTGGCCGCCGGCGCCTCCCGGGAGGGCGTCGTCCAGGCGCTGCGCACCTTCGCCGGCCTGCCCCACCGCATGGTGCTGGTGGCCGAGGCCGGCGGCGTGCGCTGGTACGACGACTCCAAGGCGACCAACCCCCACGCCACCGTGGCCGCCCTGGCCGGCTTCGACTCGGTGGTGCTCATCGCCGGCGGCCGCAACAAGGGGCTCGACCTGGGCGAGCTGCGGTCGGAGGCGCGGCGGCTGCGGGCGGTGGTGGCCATGGGGGAGGCGGCCGGCGAGGTGGCGGCCGCCTTCGAGGGGGCCCGCCCGGTTACGGCGGTGGCCGGCATGGAGGAGGCGGTGCGGGCCGCCGCCGCCCTGGCCCAGCCGGGAGACGCGGTCCTGCTGTCGCCCGCCTGCACGTCGTGGGACCGCTACCGCTCCTACGCCGAGCGGGGGGACCACTTCGCCCGGGTGGTGCGGGCGCTGGTGGAGGAACGGCCGTGAGGAGGCTGGCCCCCGGGATGGGAGGCGGGCGGCGGGGCGAGGGC
>DATLGZ010000258.1:0-1975 GCA_035540235.1 Acidimicrobiales bacterium
GGTGGGGGCGGCGCCGCAGTACCTCTTCGGCGACCGGGTGTGCGTCGAGGCCGGCCGGGAGACGGTCACCATCGGCCTCCGCCTGCCCCAGCGGCTGGAGCCGGCGGCCGGCCCCACCGCCCTGCGGCTGGAGGTGGAGACGTTCGGCCCCGCCGCCGTCTCGCTGGTGGTGGAGCCCCTGCCGGTCAACACCGAGAGCCTGGCCGGCGGGCGGCCGCGGTTCCGGTTGGTGAACGTCCCCGGCGAGCGGACCGTGCGCGTCTTCGAGCTCGACGCCTCGCCGGTGGACGCCGCCTACGTCGTGCTCCCCGGCGGCACCCACCTCTGCCTCTACCGCATGGAGGTCGGCCACCTCGCCCGCCGCTGATCGGGTTGCCGCCATCCCTCAGGGGGAGCGGGCGCGGTCCGGCTCGCACGCCTCCGCCTCCCGGTCGGCCACCGCCTCCTGCTCGGCCACGGCCTGGGCCCGGGCCGCTTCCCCAAGGCGGCCCGGTTGGCGGGTGGTGAGCTCGGCGAAGCGGCCGTCGCGCCCGTAGAGGATGAGGGTGTCGCCCGCTTCGATGCGCGTCTCCCCCGACGGCACCCCGAGGTAGGCGCCGTCGGCCTTGGCGATCCCGAGCACGAGCACGCCCTCCTCGTCGAGGCGAAGCTCGACCAGCGTACGGTCCGAGAGCCAACCCCCGGGAGCGGCGACCATCTCCTTGACCTCGTACTCGCCCGAGACGTGGAGGAGGGCGGCGTAGTCCCGGAGGTCGAGGTCGGTGAAGCGGGACAGAGCCCGGCCGATGACCCTCGACATCACCCGGTCGACGCGGCGGGACATCGACGCGGCGTAGATCAGGAAGAGCCCGCCGACGAGAACGGCGATCCGGAGGGCCCGCTCGCCGCCGTCGGGGCTGCCTCCCGCCATGCCCGCCAGCACGCCGGCGATGGCGGTGGCCAGGCCTGCGCTGCCCACCAGCATGAGGCCCATGACGATGCGACGGCGGGCGGGGTGGCCCACCACCGCCTCGGACTCCGACGTGGTGAACCCCACCCCGCTCAGGGCCGAGCGGGCCTGGAAGCGGGCCGAGGAGCGGGGCATGCCGGTGGCGGTCAGGGCGATGGTGGCCACCCGGCTGATGAGCAACGAGAGGATGGCCACCACCAGCACCAGCGCGATCCCATACATGCGCCCCGGTTCCTACCCCGGGCGCCGGGGGTAGGGAACGGCCGTGGGTGTCTCCGACGTCGACGACCGTCTCGTCGACGGGCGCTACGCCCTCAAGGAGCCGCTGGGGCGAGGTGGCTTCGGCGTGGTGTGGCGCGCCTCCGACACCCTCCTGCGGCGCGACGTGGCCATCAAGGAGCTCGACTTCCCCTCGGTCCTCGACGAACACGAGCGGGCCGCCCTGCGGGACAAGGTGCTGCGGGAGGCCCGGGCCGCCGCCCGCCTGTCGCACCCGGCCCTGGTGACCGTCTTCGACGTGGTCGACGACGGCGAGCGCCCCCTGATCGTGATGGAGCTGGTGGACGCGCCCACGCTGGCCGAGCGGGTGGCGTCCGACGGCCCCCTCGACGAACGGGAGGCGGCCCGCATCGGTCAGGAGGTGCTCGAGGCCCTGGCCGCCGCCCACGCCCAGGGCATCGTCCACCGCGACGTCAAGCCGGCCAACGTGATGGTGTCCGACAGCGGGCGGGTCCAGCTGGGCGACTTCGGCATCGCCTCCGCCCTCGACGACCCCAAGGTGACCAGCTCGGGCAAGCTGGCCGGCTCGCCGTCGTACATGGCCCCGGAGCAGGCCCACAACCAGCAGGCGGGGGTGGCCACCGACCTGTGGGGTCTGGGGGCGACGCTCTACTTCGCGGTGGAGGGTGAGCCGCCGTTCTCACGGGACGGGGCCGTGGCCACCCTCACCTCGGTCGTCACCGACGAGCCCCGGGCCATGCAGCGGACCACCGCCCTCGCCCCCCTGCTGCGCGACCTCCTCCAGAA
>DATLGZ010000259.1:0-3057 GCA_035540235.1 Acidimicrobiales bacterium
CGCCTCCACCCCCCGCTACTCGTTCCTCTCGGTCATCGTGCCGGTGTACAACGAGCGCAACACCGTCGCCGAGATCGTGCGCCGCATGCGGAGGGTCGAGCTGCCCCTCGACGCGGAGATCGTCATGGTGGACGACGCCTCCTGGGACGGCACCAGCGACATCCTCAAGGCTCTGGAGGACTCGACGGTGCGGATCGTCTCGCACCCCAAGAACGCAGGCAAGGGGGCGGCCATCCGCACCGGGCTGGCCCACGTGCGAGGCGACCTGGTGCTCATCCAGGACGCCGACTTGGAGTACGACCCCGACGACTGGCCCCGGCTGCTGTCGCCGGTGCTCAAGGGCAAGGCCCAGGTGGTCTACGGCAGCCGCTTCACCGGTGAGCGCCGGAACATGCTGTTCACCCACTGGCTGGGCAACCGGTTCCTGTCGCTGGTCACCAACATCCTCTACAACACGACACTGTCCGACATGGAGACCTGCTACAAGCTGTTCGACCGCCGGGTGCTGGACGGGATCACCATCGAGTCCGACTCCTTCGACTTCGAGCCCGAGATCACCGCCAAGGTGCTGCGCAAGGGGGTCCGCATCTACGAGGTGCCGATCTCCTACGCAGGCCGAGAGTACAGCGAGGGCAAGAAGATCACGTGGAAGGACGGCTTCCGGGCCCTCTACACCCTCGTCCGCTACCGCTTCTGGCGGCCCTGACGGCGTGGCGGCAGCGAGCCACCGCGGCGACCCGGGCTCCGACGTGGCCGCCGTCGTCGTCAACTACAACGCCCGCGACGCCCTGGTGGCCTGCGTCCAGAGCCTGCGCTCCGACGGGGTGGCGACCATCGTGGTGGTCGACAACGACTCCCGCGACGGCTCCGCCGAGGCCCTCGCCGGGGCCGACCCCGATGCCCGCTTCGTCCCGACGGGAGCCAACCTCGGGTACGGCGCCGCCGCCAACCGGGGCGTGGCCACCGTCGCCACCCCCTACGTGCTGGTCCTCAACCCCGACGTGGAGGTCGAGCCGGGGACGGTGAAGTCGCTGGTAGCGGCGCTGGAGCGCGATCCCGGGCTGGCCGCGGTGGGGCCGCGGGTGGAGCAGGCGGATGGGGCCGTCTACCCCTCGGGCCGGCCCTTCCCCAACCTGGTGGTGGCCGCCGGCCACGCCTTCCTGGGCTACGCCTGCCCCTCCAACCGCTTCACCCGGGCCTACCGCATGCTCGACTGGGACCGCACCACGTTCCGCCACGTCGACTGGGTGTCGGGCTCGTGCCTGCTGGCCCGCCGGGACGCCTTCGAGGCGGTCGGCGGCTTCGACGAGCGGTACTTCATGTACGCCGAGGACGTCGACCTGTGCTGGCGGTGGGGCCGGGCCGGCTGGCGGGTCGCCTACGAGCCGAACGCCCGGGTGGTCCACGCCGGCGCGGTGTCCACCAACCAGGCGCCGTACCGCATGATCCTCGAGCACCACCGCTCGCTCTGGCGGTTCGCGTGCCGCAGCACCACCGGCGCCCGCCGCGCCCTCCTCCCCGCGGTGGCGGCCGGGCTCGCCCTGCGCACCGGACTGGCCTGGGGTCAGCGCGCCTCGGAGGTGGCGTCGGCCCGCCGGTCGAGCCCTCGTTAGCCCCGGGGCCGGGTATGTTGGGTCGGCAATGGCCAAGACTCCCACCACCCGGAAGGTCACCAAGGTCGCCCGCACGGGCGGCGGCCGCACCAAGCGCGGCCAGACCTCCTGGTTCTTCCCCACCCTCGTCACCGCCGTCGTGGTGCTGGGCACGTTCCTGATCGTGTTCTCCCGCAACGAGCGCCAGCCCGACCTCTCCCCGCCCCGGGTAGGCATCGACCACTGGCACTCGGCGATCGGCTTCTACCTGTGCGACCCCGCCACCGGCGAGGCGTCGTTCCAGCCCAACCTGGCCGACAACGGCCGCGACCCCCTGGGGATCCACACCCACGGCGATGGCGTGGTTCACACCCACCCGTTCAGCTCCCAGGCGGCGGGGCGCAACGCCCAGCTCCGCCACTTCTTCGACACGATGCAGATCACCGTGAACGAGAACCAGCTCCGGCTGCCGGGCACGACCGTACGCAACGGCGACAAGTGCGGAGGCCAGGACGGGATCGTGCAGGTCAAGGTGTGGGACACCCGCTCCCCCACCGACCCGGGCCGCATCCTGGAGGGCCCGCCCGGCAACCTCCGCCTGGGCAACAACCAGCTGATCACGGTGGCGTTCGTGCCCAGGGGCGCGGACATCCCCAAGCCGCCGTCGGAGGCCCAGCTCGACAACCTCAGCGACGTCCCGTCCGCCGCCACCTCGATCGTGCCGCCCACCACGGCGGTGGAGCCGACGACCACCACAGAGCCGCCCGCGACGACCGTCCCGTGAGAGCGGTCGTGCTCGTGGGCGGCGAGGGCACTCGCCTCCGCCCCCTCACGCTCACCGCGCCCAAGCAGATGCTGCCGATCGTGGAGGTGCCCATGATCCAGCGGGTCCTCGACCACCTGGGCGCCCATGGCGTGGAGGAGGCGGTGCTGTCGCTCGGCTACCGGCCCGACCCCTTCCTGTCCCTGTTCCCCGGCGACCGGGCGGGCAGCGTGAGGCTCACCTACGCGGTCGAGCCCGAACCCCTCGGGACGGCGGGGGCGATCCGCTTCGCGGCCGAGGCGGCCGGCTTCGACGAGACGTTCGTGGCCGTCAACGGGGACGTGCTCACCGACCTCGACGTCACCGCCCTCGTCGACCTCCACCGCAAGTGGTCGGCCGAGGGCACGATCGCCCTCACGAGGGTCCCCGACCCGTCGGCGTTCGGGCTCGTGCCCACCGCCCCGGACGGGCGGGTGCTGGCCTTCGTGGAGAAGCCGCTGCCGGGAGAGTCCCACGCCACCGCCACCGGGGCCGTCAACGCCGGGACCTACGTGCTGGAGCCGTCGGTCCTCGACCGCATCCCGGCCGGCCGGTTCTGCCTGATCGAGCGGGAGGTCTTCCCGCCCATGGCCGAGGAGGGCTGCCTGTTCGCGGCCGTGTCGGAGGCCTACTGGACCGACACGGGCACGCCCGCCCTCTACC
>DATLGZ010000260.1:0-3476 GCA_035540235.1 Acidimicrobiales bacterium
CGCGGCCGTGAGGCGGCTGCTGCTCGACGTCACCCCGCTGCGGGAGTCGCGGGACTACCGCTTCCTGTTCTGTGGCCAGGCCGTCGGCCACCTGGGCGGCCAGCTGTCGGTGGTGGCGGTGCCCTTCCAGGTCTACCTGCTGACGGGGTCGTCGCTGGCGGTGGGCATGGTCGGCCTGGCCTCGCTCGTCCCCCTGGCCGTGCTGTCGCTCGTCGGTGGCTCGGTGGCCGACGCGGTCGACCGCCGCAAGCTGCTGGTGGTCACCCAGTCGGCCCTGACCGTCATCAGCGCCGCCCTCGCCCTCAACGCCACCGCCGGCGACGACGCCAGCCTGGCCGCCATCTACGTGCTCGCCGCCCTCAACGCCGGGTTCAACGGCATCGACCTGCCTACCCGCAACGCCATCCTGCCCAACCTGGTGAGGCGGGAGAAGTTCACCGCCGCCGCCTCGCTGGGCCAGGCCCTGATCCAGGTGGGGCAGGTGTTGGGACCGGCCCTGGCCGGGCTCGTCCTGAGCCGGTGGGGGCTGGCGGTGGCCTACTGGCTGGACGCGGCCACGTCGGTCGTGGCCATCGCCCTAACCCTCGCCATCCGCCCCCAGCCGCCCCAGGGCGGCGGCACCCGGGCCGGCCTGTCCTCCATCCGGGAGGGGCTGGCCTACCTCAAGGGGCGCCGGCTGATCCTCTCCACCTTCGTCATCGACATCAACGCCATGGTCTTCGGCATGCCCCGGGCGCTGTTCCCGGCCCTGGCCACGGGCCTCTACGGCGGCGGGGCGGCCACCCTCGGCCTCCTCCACGCCGCCCCCGGAGCGGGCGCCCTGGTCGGCGCACTGTTCACCGGTTGGGTGGGGGCGGTGCGCCGCCAGGGGTGGGCCGTCATCCTCGCGGTGATCGCCTGGGGCGCCGCCATCGCCGCCTTCGGGCTGGTGTCTTGGCTCCCGCTGGGCCTGCTGCTGCTGGCCCTGGCGGGGGCGGCCGACGTCATCTCGGCCGTGTTCCGCTCGACGATCCTGCAGCTGTCGGTGCCCGACGCCCTGCGGGGGCGGCTGAACTCGGTCCACATCGCCGTGGTCACCGGGGGACCGAGGTTGGGAGACGCCGAGGCGGGGGTGGTGGCGGCCTTGACCACCCCCCGCTTCTCGGTCGTGTCGGGCGGCCTGGCCTGCGTGGTCGGCGCCCTGGTGGTGGCCAAGGCCCTCCCCCAGCTGGCCCGCTACGACGCCCTGGCCGAGAGGGCGGGCGGGCTGCCTGGTTATGATCGAGGCCGGGAGCCCGACCACGGCAATGGGGCACGGCGAGGCTCCGAGCCCTGATCTCCACCGAGTCAGAGAGGACCCCATTGGCTGACCGATCTTCTGCTCGCCCGACCGGTCCCACTCGCACCGTGGCCGACGTCATGACCACCGACGTGCTCACCGCCTCGCCGTCGGACACCGTGGCCAAGACGTGCGCCCGCATGCTGGAGCGGGCCGGCGGCAAGGTGGGGTCGGCCATAGTCACCGAGGGCGACCTGGCGGTCGGAATCTTCACCGAGCGCGACCTGGTCCGGGCCGCCGCCGCCGGCGCCGACCTCGACAGCGCCCGGGTGGGCGAGTGGATGTCGGCCAACCCCGACACCGTCACACCGGGCATGGACCTCAGCGCCGCCTACGTGAGCCTGGAGGAGCACGGCTACCGCCACTTCCCGGTGTGCGAGGAGGGCCGGGTGGTGGGCGTGATCTCGATGCGCGACATGCTGCGCATCGCCCACGTCCGCCCCGTCGAGCACCCGAGCCTCGTCGAGGCGCCCAAGGGGCTGGAAGGCGTGGTGGTGGCGGAGACGGCGGTGGGCGACGTCCGGGGCCAGGAGGGCTTCTACCACTACCGCGAGTACAACGCCACCGAGCTGGCCGACCGGCGGTCGCTGGAGGACGTCTGGCACCTCCTCTACCACGGGCACCTGCCCAACGCCGCCGAGCGGGAGGCGTTCACCGAGGAGGTCAAGTCGCTGCGGGAGATCCCCGCCGCGGTCAAAGACGTGCTTCCCGCCATCGCCCGGGCGGGCGAGCGCTTCGTGCCGCTCGACGCCCTGCGCAGTGCCTACTCCACGCTCGCCTACGCCCTCGACTTCCGGTCGTGGATGGACATCGACCACGGCACTCTGTTCCAGAACGCCATGCAGACCAGCGCGGTGATGCCCACGCTGATCATGGCCCTCTACCGGCTCAACCAGGGCCTCGACCCGGTCGACCCCCACCCCGAGCTGCCCTACGCCGCCAACTACCTCTACATGCTCACCGGTGAGGTGCCCGACGCCGACCACGCCCGGGCCGTCGAGCAGTACCTCATCCTCACCACCGACCACGGCTTCAACGCCTCCACCTTCACCGCCCGGGTGATCACCTCCACCGGGGCCGACCTGGGCTCGGCGGTGGTGGGCGCCATCGGGGCCCTGTCGGGGCCGCTGCACGGGGGCGCCCCCAGCCGGGCCCTCGACATGCTCGACGCCATCGGCACCCCCGACCGGGCCGACGCCTGGATACGGGAGCGGGTGCTGGCGGGAGACAAGATCATGGGCTTCGGCCACCGGGTGTACAAGACCGACGACCCCCGCTCCGTGCTGCTGAAGAAGGTGGCGGAGCGGCTGGGGGGCGAGAAGGTCGAGTTCGCCAAGCAGGTGGAGAAGACCGTCGTGGACGTGCTGCGGGAGCTGAAGCCCGGGCGCCAGCTCTACGCCAACGTCGAGTTCTACGCCGGCGTGGTGATGGACAAGGTGGGCCTGCCCCCCGACCTGTTCACGCCCACCTTCACCTCCAGCCGGGTGATCGGCTGGACGGCCCACATCCTCGAGCAGGCCGCCGACAACCGGCTCATCCGGCCCAGCGCCCACTACCACGGGCCGACCCCGCCCGTCCCGGTCCCCGACCCCCAGTAGGCGCCGGCCAGTGGAGGTCGTCATCGAGGAGGCGACCGACGCCACCGGCGAGGTGGTGGCCGCGGTGCAGCGGCTCGTACCGATGTTGTCGGCCACCGCGCCGGTACCGACCGAGGGCGAGGTGCGGGCCCTCGTCGAGTCGCCCGCCACCGTGCTGCTCCTGGCCCGGGCCGGCGGCGGCGGCGACACCGGCGGCGGCACCGGCGGCGGCACCGGCGGCGAGATAGTCGGCATGCTCACCCTCGCCCTCTTCCGCATCCCCACCGGCCTGCGGGCCTGGATCGAGGACGTGGTGGTCGACACCACCACCGCCCGCCGGGGGATCGGCACGGCGCTCACCGAGGCCGCCCTCCGGCGGGCCGCCGAGGCCGGCGCCCGCACCGTCGACCTCACCTCCCGCCCGTCGCGCCAGGCGGCCAACGGCCTCTACCAGAAGGTCGGCTTCGCCCGCCGCGACACCAACGTCTACCGCTACCAGCTGTAGGCCCCCCGGCGCGCCGCTTCGGGGCGCCGGGGCCACGCTGGACGTGGCCGGGGCGCCCCGAAGCGGGGTGGGGGTC
>DATLGZ010000261.1:0-4460 GCA_035540235.1 Acidimicrobiales bacterium
CACCAGCACGAACCCCCGTCCCTCCCGCTCGTAGCCGGCCGCCAGCGCTGCGCACAGCTCCTCCACCACCGAGGGGGCCAGCTCCAGCAGCTGGCCCAGGAGCTGGGGGTCGACGGGCTCCTCGGCGACCATCAGCACCGCCTCGATGGCCCGGGCCGCCTCCCGCTGCCGCTCACCCATGGGCCAGCTCGGGGACGGCGGCGTCCTCGCCGGTGTCGGACGTCACGGCCGCCTCCTCCCCTGCGCCCGTCCACACCACGACCAGGTCGCCGAACGTCGAGACCTGCTCGACCTCGATGCGCCCCTGCTTGTACAGCTCCAGCACGGCCAGGAAGCGCACGATGACCTCCAGCCGCTCGCCCACGCCCCGGGTGAGGGCGCGGAACGTCACCCGGCCCAGGCCGGGCAGGGCGGCCGCCATCTCCCCCACCGCGTCGGACACGCTGACCCGGATGGGGGCCACGTGGTCGAGATCGACCCTGGGGGGCGGCGGCTTCGGCTGCGTCGCCCTCACGAAGGCGGCGTGCACGTCGGCCGGCCCTACTCCGGCCAGGAAGTCGGGGACCAGGCTGCGGAAGCGCTCCTCCAGGCCGGCCGCCCGCGGCCACGACAGGGCCGCCACCTGCGCCCGGCGGGCCAGGGCCGCCCCCGCGTCGCGGAAGGTCTTGCACTCCAGCAGGCGGGCCAGCAGCAGGTCCCGCTCCTCGAGCAGGGCCAGCTCCTCCTCGGCCTCGGGGTCGTCGGCCCCGGGCAGCAGGCGGCGGGTCTTGAGCTCGACGAGGGTGGCGGCTATGAGGAGGAACTCGGTGGCCACCTCCAGGTCGAGGGCGCCCATGCGCTCGATCTCGGCCAGGTAGGCGTCGACGATGCGGCTGAGCGAGACCTGGTAGACGTCGACCTGGTCGCGGACGATCAGGTGCAGGAGCAGGTCGAACGGGCCCTCGAAGACCGGGGTCCGTACCTCGTACGCCACCCCGGTCAGGTTACCGGGGACGCCCGCCGGAACCGCGCATATGGCGAGAGGCCGGCCTCCGATCCGGCCTACCATCGACCCCATGGCACGCGTGCTCTCGGGCATCCAGCCCACCGGTGACCTGCACCTCGGCAACTACCTGGGGGCGGTCCGGCACTGGGTCGCCGACCAGCGCGAGGCCGACTCCTACTTCTGCGTGGTCGACCTCCACGCCCTAACCGTTCCCCGTGAGCCGGGCCAGCTGCGGGCCCAGACGCTGGAGACGGCCCTGGTCCTGGTGGCAGCCGGGCTCGACCCCGACGTGTGCACGCTGTTCGTGCAGAGCCACCTGCCCGAACACACCCAGCTGTGCTGGATCCTCGAGTGCGTGGCCGGCATGGGCGAGCTGAAGCGCATGACCCAGTTCAAGGACAAGGCCAAGGGCGGCGAGGAGACAACCGCCCGGGTGGGCCTGTTCACCTACCCCGTGCTCCAGGCCGCCGACATCCTCCTCTACGAGGCCGACAGGGTGCCGGTGGGCGACGAGCAGCGCCAGCACCTGGAGCTGTGCCGCGACCTGGCCATCCGCTTCAACCACCGCTACGGGGAGACGTTCAAGGTGCCGGAGGCGGCGGTGCCCAAGGTGGGCGCCCGCATCATGGACCTGCAGGACCCGACGTCGAAGATGTCCAAGTCAGCGGAGACGCTGCGGGGCGTGATCCTCGTGCTCGACGAGCCCGACGTCATCGACCGCAAGGTGCGCCGGGCCGTCACCGACCCGGGGGCCCAGATCCGCTTCGACCCCGAGCACAAGCCCGGGGTCTCCAACCTCCTCCAGATCCTGGGGGCGGCCACCAAACGCGACCCGGAGGCGCTGGCCGACGACTTCGACGACTACGCCTCGCTCAAGGCGGCCGTCACCGAGGCGGTGGTGGAGCTGCTGCGGCCGGTGCGGGAGCGCTACCTGGAGCTGGCCACCGACCCCCAGGGCGCCGAGGACTTCCTGGCCAAGGGGGCGGCCAAGGCCCAGGCGGTGGCGGCGGCCACTCTGCGGCGCGCCCAGGACGCGGTGGGCCTCTACCGCCCGGCGTGAGCGGCCGGCGACGGGTCAGCACCGCTCTGCTGGTCTCGGGCTACGTGCTCGCCGCCGGCGCGGGGGCGAAGCTGTGGCCGGCGTGGAGGGAGCGGCGGACGGGAAGGTTCCTCGCCTTCGAGACGGGCACCGTGATGGTGGCCACCGGGCTCCTGCTGCGGGGCAGGACCTTGCCCGCCATCGCCAACGGCGCCACCGCCACCGTCCTGGGCCTGGCGTGGGTGGCACGCGACCGTTGCGCCGCTTGACGGCGGTCGCCGCCGCGGTCGCCGCCGCCGTCGCCCTGGCCGTGGCGGCAGCCGGCTGCGGCGACGACCGGCCGTCGGCGGCCAACACCGCCCCCCCGCCGGTGGCCGGGTTCACCCGGGTCATCGGGGCGGGGTTCACCATCGACATGCCCGCGGGCTGGCCCCAGCCCGCCCTCGACCCGGCCGCCTTCGATCGCACCGCCGAGGCTCTGCGAGCCCAGAACCCCCGGCTGGCCGCCGGCCTCGACCAGGCCCGGGGCACCCTCGACCGCGGCACCCGCCTGTTCGCCATCGACCCCACCGACGGGTCCAGCGTCAACCTCATCGTCACCGAGGCGGGAGACCGCTCCCTCGACGACCTGGTGGTCGAAGCCGTCAGCCAGCTCGAGGCGGTGGGGGCGTCGTCGCTGCGCCAGGAGCGCACCAACGTGGGGTCGCGCCGGGCCGCCCGCCTGCAGTTCGGGCTACCGGTGACCGGCACCGCCGGCTCGCTCACCGTGCCCGAGACGCAGTACTACGTCGTCCACCAGAAGCGGCTGTACGTGCTCACCCTCTTCGGCGACAGCCCCACCCTCAACACCGTGGCCCAGAGCCTGCGGATCAGCTGAGCCGCTGGTCGCCGCTCGAGCCGGTCAGGCGGAGACCGCCCGCGGCGCCTCCACCGGCTCGGCCGGGCCCTGGGCCTGCAGCACGGCCAGGTCCTCGATGCCGGCCACCGCGATCTTGCCGGCCTGGTAGCGGCGGCGCTGGCGCAGCTCCAGCCGGCGGGCGACCCGGCTGAGGGTGAAGTTCACAACGACGTAGATGGCGGCCGCCACGACCAGGGCCTGCAAGGGGTTTATGAAGAACTCGCCGGTGATGCGGGCCCGGCGCAGCAGCTCCTCGAACCCGATGGCGGCGCCCAGCGACGTGTCCTTCAGAAGGGTCACCAACTGGCTCACGATGGCGGGGACCATGCGCCGGGCGGCCTGGGGGATGATGACGAGCAGCATCGACTGCCAGTAGGTCATGCCCAGGGAGTAGGCCGCCTCGCTCTGGCCCCGGTCGAGCGACAGGATGCCGGCCCGGAAGATCTCTCCCAGCACCGCCCCGTTGTAGATGATCAGGGCCAGGGTCAGGGCGCTGAAGGCTGAGATCTCCACGCCGTAGCGGGGCAGGCCCAGGTAGGAGAAGAACACCAGCAGCACGAGGGGAACGCCCCGGAAGAACTCCACGTAGGCGGCGCCCGCCCACCTCAGCGGCCTGGTGCGCGACAGGCGGGCCAGCGCCATCAGGGCGCCGACGAGGATGGCGCCGGCCATGGCGATCATGGCCACCCTGACGGTGGTCACCAGGCCGAGCAGCAGGAACCGCCACACCGGCCACTGGGTGAAGGGGTCCCAGCGGGAGGCGTCCAGCTGGCCCCGGGCCGACAGGCGGTTGTAGGCGACCACGAGAGCGGCCACGATCAGCACGCCCGAGATCACCGAGGCGATGAGGGTCAGGCGCCGGCCCCGCGGGCCCAGAGCGTCGGCGACGAAGGGGGCGGTCACCGCTTGATCGCCACCTTCCGCTCCAGCCACCCCACCGCCACGCCCGACGGGATCGTGAGCATCAGGTAGGCGGCCGCCGCTCCCAGGTAGGCGGGGATGAAGCGGGCGCTGGCCGTCCCCACCCGGTCGGCGGCGGCCGTCAGCTCGGGCACCGCGATCACCACGGCCAGCGACGAGTTCTTGAGCAGGGCGATGAAGATGCCTCCCAGGGGCGCCACCACCGTGCGCAGGGCCTGGGGCATGACGACGATGCGCAGGAGGCCGGGGAACGTCAGCCCGATGGAGCGAGCCGCCTCCACCTGTCCCTTGGCCACCGCGTTGATCCCCGACCGCACCGTCTCGGCCACGAACGTCCCGGTGTAGGCGGTGAGCACGACGATGGCCGACGTGTAGAACGAGTAGGTGAACCCGAGGCTGGGGAAGCCGAAGACGAAGAGGAACATGAGCACCAGCAGGGGCGTGTTGCGCACCAGCTCGACGTAGGTGGCGGCCGCCCACCGCAGGGGCGGCACCGGGCTCACCCGCATGGCCGCCACCAGGATGCCCAGGACCAGAGCCATGGCGAACGACGACAGGCTCAGCTCAGCCGTCCGCCGCATCCCCTGCAGGTAGACGTCGAGGTTCCCGGTTATGAC
>DATLGZ010000262.1:0-1988 GCA_035540235.1 Acidimicrobiales bacterium
CACCTGGCCCGGCGGGGGTTCGAGGGCCGGGTGGGCGAGACGATGGTCGTGCCCGCCGCCGGCGCCACGACGGTGGTGGCGGTAGGCGTGGGTCCGCCGGAGAGGGTGGACGGCGAGGCCCTGAGGCGGGCGGCGGCCGCCTTCGTGAGGGCGGTCTGGAACGACGAGCGGGCGGCGACGACGCTGCTCGCCGCCGCCCCGCCCACCCTCGCCGCCGCCGACGCGGCCCGGGCCGTGGCCGAGGGGGCGGCCCTGGCCGGCTACCGGTTCACGTCGTTCAAGTCGGAGCCTCGGGCATGCCGGCTCGAGTCGCTCACCGTGGTGGCCGAGGGCGAGGCGGCGGTCGGCGTCGAGCGGGGGGCGCGGCTGGCGGAGGCGGTCATGCTCGCCCGCGACCTCATCAACACCCCGGCGGCGGAGATGACCCCGGCCCGCCTCGCCGAGGTGGCGGCCGAGGTCGTGGAGCGGGAGGGGGGGCTGGCCCTGACCGTGCTGGACGAGACGGCCATCGCCGTCGAGCGGCTGGGCGGCCTGCTGGGCGTGGCCGCCGGCTCCCACCAGCCCCCGCGGCTGCTGGAGATCGTCTACGAGCCGCCCGACGCCCGGGGGACGGTGGCCCTGGTCGGCAAGGGGGTCACCTTCGACTCCGGAGGGCTGTCCATCAAGCCGGCCGACGGCATGGAGACGATGAAGACCGACATGTCGGGGGCGGCGGCGGTGCTGGCCGCCATGTCGACGCTGCCCGCGTTCGGGCCGGACGTGAAGGTGGTCGCCATCATCCCCGCCACCGAGAACATGCCGGGCGGGCGCGCCACCAAGCCCGGCGACGTGCTGCGCATCCGCAACGGCAAGACCGTCGAGGTGCTGAACACCGACGCCGAGGGCCGGCTGATCCTGGCCGACGGGCTGTCGCTGGCGGTGGAGGCGGGGGTCGACGCCGTCGTCGACGTGGCCACGCTGACGGGGGCGTGCAAGGTGGCGCTGGGCACGCGGGTGGCGGGGCTCATGGGCAACCACGACGGTTGGGTGGCCCAGGTGAGGGCCGCCGCCGAGCGGGCCGGGGAGCAGGTGTGGCCGCTCCCCCTGCCCGACGACTACCGCCGCCAGATCGACTCGGAGGTGGCCGACGTCAAGAACATCGGCGGGCGTTGGGCGGGCGCCCTCACCGCCGGCCTGTTCCTGCGCGAGTTCGTGGGAGACGTGCCCTGGGCCCACCTCGACATCGCCGGCCCGGCCCGCAGCGAGGACGACGAGGGCTACCTGTCCAAGGGCGGCACCGGCTTCGGCGTGCGCACCCTGGTCGAGCTGCTGTCGTCGTTCGAGCGGCCCTGAGCTACCCGCCCGCCGGCTCGCCGCCCTGACCCGACGGCCGCCCGCCCGGGCGCAGGCCGCAGCCCTCGCCCAGGGGGCAGGCCCGGGGGGCGACCTGCTGGAGGATGCCCAGGCCGAACGAGCGCATCTCCCGGGCCGCCGGCGCCCCCTCGTCGCCGCCCGCCTGGAGGCGCTCGGCCATGGCGAACAGCGACCCCGCGCTCTCGAGCATGTGGTCGGTGGTGGCCAGCATCACCGCCTTGACGTCGGCCCACGGCACGGTCTCAGGACCCTGGTCGGCCCGGTAGGTGATGCCGTCGGCCCCGATGGCGGTGACGTCGACGGTGACCACCCGGTCGTCGTGGAACGTGATGCCGGCCGTGAAGTCGAGAGCGTCCATGGGCGCGGCCCCTACTCCCCCTTGCCCTCGCCCGCCATCTCCCGGCGCAGGCTCAGCGGGCGCATGTCGGTCCACACCTCCCGGATGTAGGCGGTGCACTCCTCCTGGGTGCCGGCCTTGCCCGCGTCGCGCCACCCGGGGGCGTTGGCGCGGTCGGCGGGCCAGATCGAGTACTGCTCCTCGTGGTTCACCACGACCTTGTAGGCGGTCGTGGCGGCGCGCTGGCGATCGGTCATGGCCAAACGCTACGCCCGGGTGGAAGGCCGACGCCGCCGCC
>DATLGZ010000263.1:0-3800 GCA_035540235.1 Acidimicrobiales bacterium
GTCCGGGTGTGGGGACGGGGGGGGCACCGGCGGCCGCCCCTTCGGCCGGCGTGCTGCCGGCCGACGTCATCGAGACCATCTGCGGGGTGGTCAGGGCGGCGGGGGCGGCGCCTCTGCGGCCCGGATCACCGGGGTGGGCGCCGGAGCTGGACCCCGACGGCAACGGGCTCGCCTGCGAATAGGGGACCGCAGGCGGTCAGCGACCGCCGCCGCCCCGGTCATGCGAAGCCGGCTCGCCACGCCTCCTCCAGCGACGAGTAACGGCCGCCGGCGGTGGCCAGGGCGGCGGGAGGGCCGTCCTCCACCACCCTCCCGTTGTCTATGACGAGGATGCGGTCGGCGATGGCGACGGTGGCCAGGCGATGGGCGATGACCACCGCGGTGCGGCCGGCCAGCAGCGTGCGCATGGCGTGCTGGGCGACCCGCTCGTGGGCGGCGTCGAGGGAGGACGTGGCCTCGTCGAGCACCAGCACGCGCGGGTCGGCCAGGAAGGCGCGGGCGAACGAGACCAGCTGGCGCTGGCCGGCCGACAGGCGGCCGCCCCGGGTGCCCACCGGCGTGTCCAGCCCCTCGGGGAGCGAGGCCAGGAAGTCGCCCGCCCCCACCGCCTCGGCTGCCGCCGCCACCTCGCCCCGGGTGGCGCCCGGCCGCCCGAAGGCGATGTTGTCGGCGATCGTCCCGGTGAACAGGAACCCCTCCTGGGTGACGAGCACGACGGCGCGCCGCAGCTCGGCGGTGGCGAGGTGACGGAGGTCCACGCCGTCGAGGAGGACCGACCCGGCCAGCGGCTCGTAGAGGCGGGCCACCAGGCGGGCGACCGTCGACTTGCCCGCGCCCGTCTCGCCGACCAGCGCCACCGTCTGGCCGGCGGTCAGGGTGAGGTCGAGGCGGTCGAGCACGAGCCGGTCGGGGCGGTAGCCGAACGTCACCCCCTCGAAGCGGACCTCGCCCACCCGGCCGGGCGCCGCCGGCAGCTCCCGGGGCCGGGCCGGCTCGGCCACGTCGGGCTCCTCCTCCAGCACCCCCGACAGCTTCTCCAGGGCGGCGGCGGCCGACTGGAACGAGTTGAAGAACTGGCTGAGGTCCTGCATGGGTTCGAAGAAGCGCCGCACGTAGAGCATGAAGGCGGCCAGCACCCCCACCGTCACCGCCGCGTCGAGCACACGGTGCGCGCCCACGAAGAGGGTGACGGCGGTGGTCACGGCCCCGATGGCGCGGGTGCCGGGGCCGAAGATGCCCGCCACCCGGCTGGAGCGGAGGTTGGTGGCGGCGTAGCCGGCGTTGAGCTTCTCGAAGATCTCCTGGTTGCGGGGCTCGCGGCGGAAGGCCTGGACGGCCCGGATGCCGGCCAGCGACTCGGTGAACTGCACGATGACCAGGGCCACCGCGGCCCGGGCCGCCCGGTAGGCCTTGGCCGACTGGCGCCGGAACCAGGCGGTGAGGACGATCAGGGCAGGGAACGACCCCAGGGCCACCAGGGCGAGGGGCAAGTCGAGCAGCACCAGCACCACGCCGGTGCTCACCACCGTGAGGGTGGCGAAGACGAGCTGGCCCAGCCCCTCGTCGAGCAGCTCGGAGATGGCTTCCACGTCGGAGGTGAGCCGGGACACCACCCGCCCCGAGGTGTACCGCTCGTGGAACGACACGCTGAGGTCCTGGAAGTGGTCGAACAGGCGGGTGCGCAGGTCGAGGAGCACGGCCTGGCCCACCCGGCCCATGCCCCGCACCCGCAGGTGGGTCATGGCCCCGTTGAGCACGGCGGCGGCCACGAAGGCGGCCACGGCCAGGGCCAGGGGCAGGTAGTCGCCCTCGGCCACGCCGGGGATGCCCCGGTCGATGCCCACCTTGATGAGGTAGGGGCCGGCCATGGCGGCCAGGTTCTCGACGACCACGGCCACGGCCAGCCCGGCCAGCGCCCGCCGGTGGGGCCGCAGGAGCGACCCGAGCAGGCGGCGGCTGCGGGCCCGCAGGAACCCGGCCAGCCCTCCCCGGACATCGTCGAGGGACTCGGCGGCCACACCCCGCCAGGCGTCGGGCGCGGTCACCGCACCGGCACCCGGTCGAGGCCGAGCACGGCCCGGTAGGCGGCGTTGGTGGCGGCCAGGTCGGAGTGGCGGCCGACGGCGTCGAGGCGGCCGTCCACCAGCAGGGCCACCCGGTCGGCCAGGGCGAGAGTGGAGGGCCGGTGGACGGCGAGAAGGGTGGTCGTGCCGGCCAGGGCGGTGGCCAGGGCCCGCTCCACCGCCGCCTCGGTGTGCACGTCGAGGGCGGACAGGGGGTCGTCGAGCACCAGCACCCGGGGCTTGGCCACGATGGCCCGGGCCAGGGCCAGCCGCTGGCGCTGGCCGCCGGAGAGGCTGAGGCCCTGCTCGCCGACACGGGTGTCGAGCCCCCACGGCAGGTCGCGGACGAACCCCGCCCGGGCCACCGCCAGCGCCTCCCAGAGCTCGTCGTCGGCCGCGCCGGGGTCGCCGAAGCGCAGGTTCTCCCGCACGCTGGCCGAGAACAGCAGGGCCTGGTCGAAGGCAATGGCCACGTGGCCCCGCAGGCTCGCCAGGGTGAGGGAGCGGACGTCGCGGCCGTCGAGGAGCACGGCCCCGCCGGTGACGTCGTAGAGGCGGGGCACGAGGGCGAGAAGGGTGGACTTGCCGGAGCCGGTGGCCCCCACCACCGCCAGCGTCTCGCCCGGGGCCACGTCGAGGTCGACCCCCGCCAACGACCAGCCGGGGGAGCCGGGGTAGGAGAAGCTGGCATTGCGGAAGGACACGGCGCCGCCGGCGCCGGCCAGCTCCACCGCCCCGGCGCGCTCGGCCACCCGGGGCTCGGTGTCGAGCACCTCGTAGATGCGGCGAGCGGCGGTGGCCGCCTCCTGGCCGGTGGCGAGGATCCACCCCAGCGACTCGATCGGCCAGATCAGCATGAGCACGAGCGACGTGAAG
The DNA here is from genome assembly GCA_035540235.1 of Acidimicrobiales bacterium. Lineage (GTDB taxonomy): Bacteria > Actinomycetota > Acidimicrobiia > Acidimicrobiales > AC-14 > JBFMCT01. The sequence goes on from DATLGZ010000263.1 coordinate 2,940, forward strand.
GCGACCAGGCCGCCCAGGGAGAGGGCGCCCCGGCCCACCGCGATCCCGCCCACCAGCAACACCGCGGCCAGGGCGGCGTTGGGCAGCTGGTCGATGACCGGCCAGAAGCGGGCCCGCAGGTCGAAGCTGGAGAGAGACGCCTCCCGCAGCCGCTCGGCCCGGTCGCGGTAGTGCGACGACACCAGCCCACTGCGCCCGAAGGCCTTGATGACCCTCACGCCGGCCGCCGCCTCCTCGGCCACGGTGGTGAGGTCGCCCTGGCGGTCCTGGACGGTGCGCGACACCACCTTGTAGCGGCGGTCGAAGCGGAAGCACAGCCAGGTGATGGGGGCCAGCACGGCCAGGGCCAGCACGGCCAGGGGGACGTTCAGCCGGAACAGCTGCACCACGATGGCGACGAACCCGATGGCGTTGAGCACCAGCACCACCAGCCAGAAGGCGATGAACCGGCGGATGGTCTGGATGTCGGTCATGGCCCGTGACAGCAGCTGGCCCGAGTGCCACTCGTCGTGGAACTCGACGGGCAGGCGCTGGAGGTGGAGGTAGAGGTCGTCGCGGACCGACCGCTCGAAGTCGGCGGCGATGCGGGCCAGGGTCAGCCGCCGGGTCATGGCCAGCAGCGTCTCGGTCAGCCCCAGGGCCAGCACGAGCAGGCTCAGGGGGAGCACGCCGGCGGCGTCGCCCTCGGCCAGCGGCCCGTCGATCATGCGCTTGATCTGGAGGGGCACGGCCACGGCCGCCACCATCCCCACCGCCGACGCCGCCACCGTGAAGGTGATCCGCCGGGCGTGGGGCCGCAGGTACGGGCGCATCCGCCAGAGCGTGGGACCAGCCATGCCGGACGCCGACCGTACCGGCGCC
>DATLGZ010000264.1:0-2245 GCA_035540235.1 Acidimicrobiales bacterium
CGCGGTGAACACTTCGTGGTGCCGAGAAGGCCCCGCATCAGTCTGACTATCGGGCTTTGCTGCACCAAGGAAAGCCGAGCTTGGCCGAGCACGCACCATTCTCATCCGTCGTGGCGGGCGAAGCCCATGGGGGTCTGACTATTTGAGCGCCAGCTCGTCGCCGGCCACGTCGACGTGGACGGTGTCGCCCTCGCTGTAGCGGCCCTCGAGCAGGGCCAGGGCCAGCGGGTCGGAGATCCTGCGCTGGATCACCCGCTTGAGGGGCCGGGCCCCGTAGGTGGGGTCGTAACCGGCCCGGGCCAGCCAGGCGGCGGCGTCGTCGCTGACGTCGAGGTTCAGCCGGCGGGCGGCGAGGCGGTTCGCCAGATGGCCGAGCTGGATGTGGACGATGCGCTCGATGTCGGCCTCGGTCAGCGACCGGAAGCGCACGATCTCGTCGATCCTGTTGAGGAACTCGGGCCGGAAGAAGTCGGCGGGGTCGCCGGGCAGGTTGGACGTCATGATCAGCACGACGTTGGTGAAGTCGACCGTGCGCCCCTGGCCGTCGGTGAGGCGCCCGTCGTCGAGCAGCTGGAGCAGGACGTTGAAGACCTCAGGGTGAGCCTTCTCGATCTCGTCCAGCAGGACGACGGAGTAGGGGCGCCGGCGGACGGCCTCGGTGAGCTGGCCGCCCTCGTCGTAGCCGACGTAACCGGGAGGCGCACCGATCAGGCGAGACACCGTGTGCTTCTCCTGGTACTCGCTCATGTCGATGCGGATCATCGCCCGCTCGTCGTCGAACAGGAAGTCGGCGACCGACCGGGCCAGCTCTGTCTTGCCCACGCCCGTGGGGCCCAGGAACAGGAACGAGCCGATGGGCCGGTTGGGATCGGACAGGCCGCTGCGGGAGCGCCGGATGGCGTTGGCGACGGCCGAGACGGCCTCGTCCTGGCCGATGACCCGTTCGTGGAGGACCTCCTCCATGCGGACGAGCTTGGCCACCTCGCCCTCCATCAGCTTGGACACGGGGATGCCCGTCCAACGGCTGACGACCTCGGCCACGTCCTCGGCATCCACCTCCTCCTTGAGCATGCGCCGGTCGGCCTGCAGCTCGGCGAGGCTCGCGGAGGCGGCCTCCAACTCCTGCTCGAGCTCGGGGATGCGGCCGTAGCGCAGCCGGGCGGCGGCCTCGAGGTCGCTCTCGCGCTCGACCTGGGCCCGAACCGTCTCCAGCTCCTCCTTGAGCTGGCGGATGCGGGCGATGGCGTCGCGCTCGAGGTTCCAGTGAGCCTTCATGCCGTCGGACTGCTCGCGCAGGTCGGCCAGCTCGGCGTCGATGGCGGCCAGGCGCTCCTTGCTGGAGGGATCGGTCTCCTTCTCCAGGGCCACTCGCTCGATCTCCAGCTGGCGCATCCGGCGCTCGACCACGTCGATCTCGGTCGGCATGGAGTCGATCTCGATGCGCAGGCGGCTGGCGGCCTCGTCGATGAGGTCGATGGCCTTGTCGGGCAGGAAGCGGCCGGTGATGTACCGGTCGGAGAGCATGGCGGCGGCGACGAGGGCGTCGTCGCGGATGCGCACGCCGTGGTGCACCTCGTAGCGCTCCTTGAGCCCGCGCAGGATGCCGACGGTGTCGTCGACGGAGGGCGGCCCGACGTACACCTGCTGGAAGCGGCGCTCGAGGGCGGCGTCCTTCTCGATGTGCTTGCGGTACTCGTCGAGGGTGGTGGCGCCGATCATGCGGAGGGCGCCTCGGGCAAGGAGCGGCTTCAGCATGTTGCCGGCGTCCATGGCGCCCTCGGCGGCGCCGGCGCCCACCACGGTGTGGAGCTCGTCGAGGAACGTGATGATCTCACCCTGGGACTCCTCGATCTCGCGCAGCACCGACTTCAGGCGCTCCTCGAACTCGCCGCGGTACTTGGAGCCGGCGACCATCGAGCCGAGGTCGAGGGCGAGGAGGCGCTTGCGCTTCAGGCCCTCGGGCACGTCGCCCTCGACGATCCGGCGGGCGAGCCCCTCGACGATGGCGGTCTTGCCCACGCCGGGCTCGCCGATCAGCACGGGGTTGTTCTTGGTGCGGCGGGAGAGCACCTGGATGACCCGGCGGATCTCCTCGTCGCGGCCGATGACCGGGTCGATCCTGCCCTTGCGGGCCTCCTCGGTGAGGTCACGGCCGTACTTCTCGAGTGCCTGGTACTGGTCCTCGGGGTTCTGCGACGTGACCCTGGCGTTGCCCCGCACCTCGGCCAGTGCCTGGGCCAGGTCG
>DATLGZ010000265.1:0-6735 GCA_035540235.1 Acidimicrobiales bacterium
CACCCCCACCACGTTGATCCCCAGCCGCCGGCGCAGGTCGGCCTCGCGGAGCGCGCTGCCCACCACCACCTCGGGCGCCACCGCCTCGGCGATGAGCAGGTCGCCGAACTCGCCGATCACCTGGCTGCGGCCGTCTGGCCCCAGCACCCGCTGGGCCAGGGCCCGCCCCAGCATCTCCCCCAGCTGCAGGACCCGGTCGCAGCCCGCCAGCTCGAGGATGTCCACCGCGTCGGGCGAGTTGGCGATGGCCAGGATCCTGACCTGCTCGCTTATCTCCCTGACCGTGAAGGCCACGTTGGTGTTGGCCGTGTCACTGCCGGTGGCGGCGACGAGGGCGGCGGCGCCGGCCCGGGCGGCCCGGTAGGCGGCCGGATCGTCGAGCTCGCCCACCATCACCTCGTAGCCCCGGTCGTGGAGGCCCAGGGCCTCGTCCAGGTCGCCCACGATGACCACGTAGGGCACCGAAGAGCGGTCGAGGCGGCGGATGAGGGCGTTCTCGATGGGCCCGACCCTGGTGAGGATCACGTGGCCGGACGTCTCCTCGGGCAGCTGGCGGGGAGCGCGGTTGCGCTGGCGGGCGTCCATGATCGGCACGTAGACGAACTGGATGAAGGTGAAGGGCAGCAGCACGAGGATGAACAGGGCGCCGGAGAGCAGCACCACCACCGAGAACAGCCGGCCCAGGTCGGACTGGAACGTGATGTCCCCGAAGCCCAGCGTCGACATCGTGACCAGCGTCCAGTAGACGGAGGTGGGCCAGCTGTGGCTCTGTCCCTCCCGGGCCATGATCACGTGGAAGAGGGTGCTGTAGAGGGCCACCACCACCACCAACACGACGTGGAGCCAGGCCAGCACCCGGATGTTCCGCCGGGCCATGGGCGTCGACAGGTAGGCGAGGAGGAAGGCCAGCGACTTCACGGCGGCCTAGCCAAACACAGCGCGGCGGGGCGACGCCCGGCGCACGGCGTCAGCGGTCGTAGGTCGACCAGTCCTCGGGGTTGGCCTCCGAGAAGTGGGACAGCACCCGGCCGTCGACGGCGTCTACGAGGACGAGGCCCCGCCGGGCGGGAGGCTCCTCGTGCGAGTAGAGGAGGATGCGCCACGTCGGGCGGCTGAGCAGGCCCTGCCAGCCGAGCTGGGCGGAGGCGTGGCCCACCGGGAAGCCGATCTCGGCGGCGGCGGCGGCGAGGGCGTCTCCCTCCTTGACCGCCAGCGGCCACCCGGTGGCGAGGTGGTAGGCGCCGATGAGCACCAGGGCCACGCCCGCCACCAGCAGGCCGTCGTTGACGAGCACGGGGTCGTCACCGCGGGCGAACCACCCGGCCAGGCAGAACCCGGCGGTGGCCAGGTAGAGCCAGCCGGCGATCCGCCGGCGCTTGATGTCGGGGAACGTGTACCGGCCCCGGTAGGCGGTGACGTCGAGGTCTTCGGGCAGCTCGTCGGCCACGCCGGCTCAGTGCCCCCCGAAGGCGATGGCGGCCAGCACGTCCATTTGCGTCACCTCGGCCAGCGGCCGCTCGATGTGGAAGGCGAACGGCGGCTCACCGGGGGCCTCGATGCGCAGCTCGGTGACCACCGGCGAGCAACGGGGGTCGTTGCTCTCCTTCTCCCGCACGGCCACGTCCGTGCCGGGGTCGAGCCCCAGCTCCTGGCGGGCCCACTCGGCGACCTGCTCCTCCACGGCCGACCAGGGTAGCGGGGGCTTGAAGGGCTCCCAGGTGAGGCCTTGAGGTGGAGTTCGTCGAGACGACCGGGATCACTTCTGGCTCTTGAACGAGACTGTGGTGGCGGCCCTGGCTGCGATGCAGCGGCAGACCTTGGCCCGCCAGGCTCGGCCCGAGGCCACGGTGCACTACACCCGGCCAACCACGCGGGCCCTACGGCCCGTCGTGGAGTCGATCGAGTACTGAGCGCGACGACGCCGGCCGGCCCGAGGGGCCGCCCGGCCGGCGGTGAGGCTATTCTCGCCGACTTAGCGGACCGGCGAGGAGAGCGGGCATTGAGACGGATGATGGCGGTGGCGCTCGTCGTCCTGTCGGCGTGCGGAGATGCCTCGACAACCGAGGAGGCGGGCCAGACTGCGGCGGTGACGGCCGCCGTCTACCCGCCCCGATCACTCCGCGACCTCTCGGCACTGGCCGCCCGCCGGGCGGACGTGCGTGTGGTCGAGAGTTCCGACATCGGCGCCGGCGGATGTCGGGGGAAGCGAGTGGTCGTCATCGTGCCTGCCGGCACGGACGACGAGACGGTGGTCTCCGCTCTGGCCAGGGCCTGGACCGACGAGCGGCTGGACCGCACCTGCGGCAGCGCCGTGTTCGCCTATAACGACGAGGCCCAGCTGAACGGCGCCTTCACAGCAGGAGCCCTGAGCATGCGCGAGCGAGAGCGAGTGGAGGTCGTGGTCGGCAACTCTCTGTCGGACCGACGAACGGTCGCCGAGTTCCCGCTGTAAGCCCCTTCAGCGAGTCGATATGCGGCCAGCTCTCGGTCGACCGCATCGAGCCGCAATGGAGTCCGGTCGCGACGACCAGGATCACCCGAAGGTCCTGGTTGCGGCGCCGCCGAGGCGCTCTGCGTGGCGCGACCTGGCTCGGAAGGGCGGCCCCACCCTGGCCGCCTCGACCTCCGGCCCGTCCGTTGCAGCAGCTACCGACATTGTGGCCGCTTAACCGCCTGAGGCTGAACACCAGGCTGGGAAACATCGCAGAAATGTCCTTGCTCCGGTTAGGAACGCAGTGAGCTGCCCGCGACTCCCGAAGCTACGTCGGCCAGGCGGCGCGGACCCGGGCGAGGGTGTCGGGGAGGGCTTCGGGGAGGACTCGGGTCTCGGCCACGGTGGTCATGAAGTTGGTGTCGCCGTTCCAGCGGGGAACGACGTGGAGGTGGAAGTGGCCGGGCACGCCGGCGCCGGCGGAGCGGCCCAGGTTGGCGCCCAGGTTGAGGCCGTCGGGGTGGTAGGCGGCCTTCAGCGCCCGCACCGAGCAGGCCAGCGCCCCCCACACGGCGGGGGCCTCGTCGGCGGGGTCGAGGTCGTCGAGGTCGGGCACGTGGCGGACGGGCATTACCAGCAGGTGGCCGCTCGTGTAGGGGTAGGCGTTGAGCACGACCGCGCACCGCTCGTCCCGCCACACGACCTGCGCCGCCGCCTCGTCGTCGCTGGCCAGGATGCGGCAGAACACGCAGGCGGCGTCGTCGTGCTCGGCGGGGAACTCGGCCAGGTAGGGGCTGCGCCACCCCGCCCACAGGCGCTCCAGGCCGCCGCCCGTCACTTGAGCTCGGCCTGCACCCGGGCCAGGAAGTCGTCGACGGCCACGTCCCTCTCGACCTCGCCGCCCCGGGGGTTGACGCCCACCGTCCCCTTGTCCACGTCGGCGTCGCCCACGACCAGCACGTAGGGCAGCTTCTCCAGCTTGGCCCGGCGGATGCGGCCGCCCAGGGGCTCGTCGGCCGCCTCCCCGTCGACCCGCAGGCCGGCCGCCCGCAGCCGCTCCTCCACCGAGCGGGCGTAGGGGTCGTGGTCGTCGCGCACCGGCAGCACCCGGGCCTGGACCGGTGACAACCACGTGGGCAGGGCGCCGGCGTAGTGCTCGAGGAGGATGGCCAGGAAGCGCTCCACCGACCCGAACAGGGCCCGGTGGATCATGTAGGGGCGGTGGCGGGCGTTGTCGGCCCCGGTGAACTCCAGGTCGAAGCGCTGGGGGAACTGGAGGTCGACCTGGAGGGTGGACAGCTGCCAGCGCCGGCCGATGGCGTCGCGGATGTGCACGTCGATCTTGGGGGCGTAGAAGGCCCCCTCCCCCTCGGCCACCCGGTAGGGGATGGCGGCCGCGTCGAGGGCCACGCGCAGCGCCTCGGTGGCCACCTCCCAGTCGGCGGGGTCGCCCACCGCCTTGTGCTCGGGGCGGGTGGCCAGCTCGGCCTCGAACTCGGTCAGGCCGAACGTGCGCAGCAGCTTGAGGATGAAGGCCAGCAGCGACGTGAGCTCCCCCGCCAGCTGGTCGGGCGTGCAGAAGATGTGGGAGTCGTCCTGGGTGATGCCCCGCACCCGGGTGAGCCCGTGGAGCACGCCCGAGCGCTCGAAGCGGTACACGGTGCCGAACTCGAACAGCCGCAGCGGCAGCTCCCGGTAGGAGCGGGCCCGCGACTTGTAGATGAGGATGTGCATGGGGCAGTTCATGGGCTTCGGGTAGTAGGTCTGCCCCTCCATCTCCATGGGGGGGTACATGCCGTCGGCGTACCACTCGAGGTGCCCGGACTGCTTGAACAGCGTGTCCCGGCTCAGGTGGGGCGTCCACACGAACGAGTAGCCGGCGGCCTCGTGCTCGGCCTTGGAGTAGTCCTCCATGAGCTTGCGGATGAGCCCCCCCTTGGGGTGGAACACGGGCAGGCCGCCGCCGATCTCGGGCGGGAAGTGGAACAGGTCGAGCTCGACGCCCAGCTTGCGGTGGTCGCGCTTGTCGGCCTCCTCCAGCCGGTGGAGGTGCTCGGCCAGGGCCTTGTCGGACTCCCACGCCGTGCCGTAGATGCGCTGGAGCATGGGGCGGCGCTCGTCGCCCCGCCAGTAGGCCCCCGCCACCTTCATGAGCTTGAACGAGCCCAGGCGGCGGGTGGAGGGCACGTGGGGGCCCCGGCACAGGTCGGACCAGCCGGCGCCGTTGGTGTGCAGGTTCCGGTAGACGCTGACGACCGAGCCCTCGGCTCCCTCGCCCTCCTCCACCCCCTCGATGATCTCGACCTTGTAGGGCTGGTCGGCGAAGGCGGCCAACCCCTCGTCCCGGCTCAGCTCCTCGCGCACGAAGGGCTGGTCCTCGGCCACGATCTCCCGCATGCGGGCCTCGATGCGACCGAGGTCGTCGTCGGAGAAGTGGGCGCCGCCGGGCAGGTCGAAGTCGTAGTAGAAGCCGTCCTCGATGGGGGGGCCGATGGCGTACTTGGCCCCGGGGAAGAGGTCGCACACCGCCTGGGCCATCACGTGGGCGGTGGAGTGGCGGAGGACGTAGCGGCCGTCGTCGGAGCTGTCGGTGATGATCGACACGTCGGCCCCGTCGGGCAGGGGCCTGGTCAGGTCGGTCAGGGCTCCGTCGACCACCGCCGCCACCGCCGCCTTGGCCAGGCCCCGGCCGATCGAGGCCGCCAGGTCGCCGGCGGTGGAGCCGCTCGGCAACCTGCGAGCGGAACCGTCCGGGAGGCGTGCTTCGATCTCATCGGCCATGAGCCCGACCTTACCGGCGGCCGGCGAGGATCAGGCGTGGGATTGTGAGACGCGTGGGCAACCGCTTCGAGTACCGCGACGTGCGGGTGGACGGCGACGACGGGCCCATCGTGGAGGGTTTCTCGGCCCGCATCCCCGCCGACGGGCTCACCGCCATCGTGGGGCCGTCGGGGTCAGGGAAGACGACCCTGCTGCGGCTGCTCAACCGCCTCGACGACCCCGACGGGGGGTGCGTGCTGCTCGACGGCCGGGACGTGCGCGACTACGACGTGCTCGACCTGCGCCGGCGGGTGCAGCTGGTGGGGCAGGTGCCGGTGCCGTTCCCGGGCACGGTGGCGGAGAACGTGGGCGAGGGCTGGCAGGAGCTGCTCGAGCGGGTGGGGCTGCCGCCGACGGTGGGCGAGCGGCCCGCCGACGTGCTGTCGGTGGGCGAGGCCCAGCGCATGTGCCTGGCCCGGGCCCTGGGCCGCGACCCGGAGGCGCTGGTGCTCGACGAGCCCACGTCGGCCCTCGACACCGCCTCCAAGGCGGGGGTGGAGCGGCTCGTGCGCTCGCTGGCCGACGGCGGCCTGACCGTCGTCATGGTCACCCACGACCCCCGCCAGGCGACCGAGCTGGCCGACCGGGTGGTCGAGGTCGGCCGCCGGGAGGAGCCGGCGCCATGAACGACCTCAGCGGGCGCATCGGCTTCGGCGAGGTCGCCCTGTCCCTGCTGCTCGTGGCGGTGGCGGCCGCCGTCTCGTGGCGGCGGAAGGCGGGGCTGGAGGGCGACATCCTCGTCGCCACCTTCCGTTCGTTCGCCCAGCTGATGGCCGTCGGCTTCGTGCTGGAGTGGGTCTTCGGGCCGGGACGGGGGTGGGTGACCCCCCTCGTGCTGGCCGTCATGGTGGTGACCGCCACCCTCACCTCCGGCGTGCGGGGCAGGCGGGTGCCCGGCGCCCGCGGCGTGGCCGCCGCCGCCGTGTCGGTGGCCACCGCCTCGACGCTGGGCGTGATGATCGTGCTCGGCATCGTGCCGGTGGAGCCCCGGGCCGCCATCCCCCTCGGGTCGATGATCGTGGCCAACGCCATGAACACCGCCTCGCTGGTGATGACCCGCCTGCGCGACGACCTGGCCGCCAGCCGCCGCGAGGTCGAGGCCCGCCTCAGCCTGGGGCAGACGGCGGGCGAGGCGGGGGCGGCGTGGCACCGCCGGGCCATGCGCACCGGCATGCTGCCGATCGTCGACAACACCAAGGTCGTCGGCCTGGTGGCCCTCCCCGGGGCGATGACCGGCATGCTGCTGGCGGGGGCGTCGCCGGCGTCGGCCATCCGCCTCCAGCTCATCGTCATGTACATGCTGCTGGCCGGCAACGCCCTCGCCGCCCTCGTCGCCGGCCACCTCACCCTGCGCCGCCTCTTCACCCGCGACCACCAGCTGATCCGCTCCCTCCGCCGATCCTGACCCCCGCCGGCGGGGGTCAGGATCGGCGGAGGGAGCGGATCAGCTGGTGGTCGCGGGTGAAGAGGCGGCGCAGGGTGAG
>DATLGZ010000266.1:0-3077 GCA_035540235.1 Acidimicrobiales bacterium
CGCAGCCGCTTGCCGCCGGCCGGCACCAGGTGGCTGGCCACGGTGGTCATGAACGGGTCGCCGGCCTCCACGGCCGTGCGCAGGGCGGCCTCCACCCGGGCCAGGTCCGCCTCGAGGGTTGGAAGGCGGAGCAGCGTGTCCAGTGCCACCATCGCTGGACGAGACGTTACCCCTAAGCGACTGCTCAAGCGAAACCCGCTCAGCCCACCGCGCCAACGTGCCGATCATGTGGTATGAGCCGCGCTGAGCACCCCGATGCCGAGGGAACTTCCGGCGGACTCTGCGTGTTACATCTACCGTGGGCGTCGGTAGACTTTCGCCGCGGACCCACCCGACAGCCCGGCTAGGGGGTTCACTTGTTCGAGCGATTCACGGATCGAGCCAGAAGGGTCGTCGTACTGGCCCAGGAGGAGGCTCGGCTCCTCAACCACAACTACATCGGCACCGAGCACATCCTGCTCGGGCTCATCCACGAGGGTGAGGGTGTCGCGGCCAAGGCGCTGGAGTCGCTCGGCATCTCGCTCGAGGCCGTCCGGAACCAGGTCGAGGAGATCATCGGCCAGGGTGGGTCGTCGCCCAGCGGCCACATCCCGTTCACGCCGAGGGCCAAGAAGGTCCTCGAGCTGTCGCTCCGCGAGGCCCTCCAGCTGGGCCACAACTACATCGGCACCGAGCACATCCTCCTCGGCCTGATCCGCGAGGGCGAGGGCGTGGCCGCCCAGGTGCTGGTCAAGCTGGGCGCCGACCTCAGCCGCGTGCGCCAGCAGGTCATCCAGCTGCTGTCGGGCTACTCCGGCAAGGAGGCCACCGCCGGCGCTCCCAACCCCGAGAACCAGCCCACCGGCTCCCTCGTGCTCGACCAGTTCGGCCGCAACCTCACCCAGCTGGCCCGCGACAAGAAGCTCGACCCGGTCATCGGCCGCGAGCGCGAGCTGGAGCGGGTCATGCAGGTGCTCAGCCGCCGCACCAAGAACAACCCCGTGCTCATCGGCGAGCCGGGCGTGGGCAAGACCGCCATCGTCGAGGGCCTGGCCCAGAAGATCACCGCCAACGACGTGCCTGAGACGCTCAAGGGCAAGCAGCTGTACACCCTCGACCTGGGCGCCCTGGTCGCCGGCTCCCGCTACCGGGGCGACTTCGAGGAGCGCCTGAAGAAGGTTCTCAAGGAGATCCGCACGCGGGGCGACATCATCCTGTTCATCGACGAGCTCCACACCCTCGTCGGGGCAGGCGCGGCCGAGGGCGCCATCGACGCCGCCTCCATCCTCAAGCCCATGCTGGCCCGGGGCGAGCTGCAGACCATCGGGGCAACGACGCTCGACGAGTACCGCAAGCACCTCGAGAAGGACGCCGCCCTCGAGCGCCGGTTCCAGCCCATCAAGGTCGACGAGCCCACCATCTCCCACACCATCGAGATCCTCAAGGGCATCCGCGACCGCTACGAGGCCCACCACCGGGTCACCATCACCGACCAGGCCATCGTGGCCGCCGCCAACCTCTCCGACCGCTACATCTCCGACCGCCACCTGCCCGACAAGGCCATCGACCTCATCGACGAGGCCGGCAGCCGCAAGGTGATGCAGCGGATGAAGACCCCGGCCGACTACAAGGAGCTCGAGGACGAGATCACTCGCGTTCGCCGCGAGAAGGAGAACGCGATCGAGAACCAGAAGTTCGAGCAGGCGGCCAAGCTGCGCGACAAGGAGCGCGAGCTGCTCGACCAGAAGTCGGTCAAGGAGCAGGAGTGGAAGACGGCCGGCGTCGACCTGTTCGACGAGGTCGACGAGGAGGCCATCGCCGAGGTCCTGGCCCTGTGGACGGGCATCCCCGTCTACAAGCTCACCGAGGAGGAGACGGCCAAGCTCCTGCGCATGGAGGACGAGCTCCACAAGCGGGTCATCGCCCAGGAGTCGGCCATCCACGCCGTCGCCCAGGCCATCCGCCGCACCCGGGCCGGCCTCAAGGACCCCAAGCGCCCCAGCGGCTCGTTCATCTTCCTGGGCCCCTCGGGCGTGGGCAAGACCGAGCTGGCCAAGACGCTGGCCGAGTTCCTGTTCGGCGACGAGAGCCACCTGATCCAGCTCGACATGAGCGAGTACATGGAGAAGCACACGGTCTCCCGCCTGGTCGGCTCGCCGCCGGGCTACGTCGGCTACGAGGAGGGCGGCCAGCTCACCGAGGCGGTGCGCCGCAAGCCGTTCTCGGTGGTGCTCTTCGACGAGATCGAGAAGGCTCACCCCGACGTCTTCAACGCCCTCCTCCAGATCCTCGAGGACGGGCGCCTCACCGACGCCCAGGGCCGCACCGTCGACTTCAAGAACACGGTGCTGATCATGACGTCCAACCTGGGCACGGCCGACCTCCGCAAGGCGGCCATCGGCTTCCAGAAGACGTCGGAGGCGCTCACCTACGAGAAGATGAAGGACAAGGTCAACGAGGCGCTGAAGCAGCACTTCCGGCCCGAGTTCCTGAACCGCATCGACGAGGTGATCGTCTTCCACGAGCTGACGCCCGAGGAGGTCACCCGCATCGTCGACCTCATGATCAAGCGGGTGCGCGACCAGCTCGAGGGCCAGGGCCTGCACCTGGAGCTCACCGACGGGGCCAAGATCCTCCTGGCCAAGAAGGGCTACGACCCCACGCTGGGCGCCCGGCCGCTGCGCCGTGCCATCCAGCGCATGGTCGAGGACCCGATGTCGGAGCGCATCCTCTGGAAGGAGTTCCGCGCCGGTGAGACGATCATCGTCGACGCCGACGGCGAGGAGATCGTGTTCCGCTCGATCGAGGGCATCGAGCCCCCGCCCGTCGAGCTGGCCGAGACCGGCCCCGCCGAGTAGCGCCACTCCGAACCGCTTCCTCACCCACCGGCCGGCGAGCCCCTCGCCGGCCGGTGGCGCGTTACCCGCCCTGGGGCGGGGCGGTCCCATGGGGGTGGAACGACCTCGACTCCCGGTCGCCCTCCTCGCCGTGGCCGACGCCGTGCTGGTGGTGGCGGGGGTGCTGGTGGCCATCACCCGAGCCGGCTCCGACCGCGTCCCCTTCCTGCCCGCCGGCTCGGGTGATGGCCACCAGCACCC
>DATLGZ010000267.1:0-4502 GCA_035540235.1 Acidimicrobiales bacterium
GCTCGTGGACCGCCCCGTCGGGCGAGCCCTTCGACGGCCGCTGGTTCACCTGGAACTGAGGAGGGCGCGGCCAGACGGTGAACGCGCCTGACGCGCTCGCCCGCTACCAGCCTTCGTCAGGCCCGGGCGCGTCGCCTCGCAGGAGCTCGATGTCGGCCAGGTCTCGCAGGGCCTTGCTGCGCCGGCGACCGGGGTCACGGGCCGCACGCTCCTTCATGGCGATGAGGTCGTCAGCCAACACCACGGGAACGACGACCTCTCCCACAGTCACCGGTCCCGCTCGCTCGATGAAGACGTCGAAGTGCTCGTCGAATGCAACCTGCACCGGCTCGCCGCTGGGGTGGCGGAAGTTGAGGCTGTGCTCGTGCTCGCCCCGCAACCCGAAGCCGGCGGCCACAAGGGTGGCCACCACTTCCGGCCTGGGCTCAGTGCTGGCGACCGCCAGATCGACGTCCATGGTTGCCCGGGGCACGCCTGAGCGCACCCCCACGGCCAGCCCGCCGATCAGGGCGAAACGATGGCCGGCGGCGCTCAGGGCCGCGACCGCCTCCGTCAGGGCCTCCAACTGGTCGGACCCTGTCATCGTGGCCTGACCCACCATCGCCCGCTCCCGAGCGGTGAGCCCGGCCGAGACGGCCAGCGCGGCGGAAGGAGCCATACGCCCGGGTTCCGGGGATGCGGTCGTCCCCCCGACTGCCGGTGGTCCGCCGTCGCGAAAGTCCCCAGCGAGCGACACCCGCCAGCGTACCCGCTGCTCGCCGGCCGCCCGCGCCCCGCGGGTAGAGTCCGCTGCATCGCGGGTTCATCGCCGTTCGGTCCGCCACGGGCGCAGGCATGACGAGCGAGGCCCGGCACCGCTTGGCCGCCCGCCTGGGCGACATGCGGGCGCCCGGTTCCTTCAGCGCCCAGCTCACGGGGGCGGTCGACGACCTGGACCTCGAAGTGCAGGGTGTGGGGGCGCTCACCTTCCCGGTGCCGCCGGCTCAGGCCGAGCAGCTGTGCCGTCTGGCTCGACCCGCCCGCTACGGCCGGGGGGAGCGGACTCTCCTCGACGCCCGCGTGCGCGACACCTGGGAGATCCCCAAGAGCCGGGTGAAGATCGACAAGCGGCGGTGGAACAACACCCTTCGCCCCGTGCTCGACCGCCTGGGGACAGAGCTTGGCCTGCCCCCGGGCCGGAAGCTGAAGGCCGAGCTCCACTCGATGCTCGTGTACGGCCGAGGCCAGTTCTTCCTGCCCCACCAGGACTCCGAGAGGGGCGACGGGATGGTCGGGTCCCTCGTCGTCACCCTCCCCTCTGCGTTCAAGGGCGGCGACCTTGTGGTCGAGCACGGTGGCCAGTCCGAGGCGTACACCGCCCGGTCGGCTCGCACATCGGCCTCGTTCGTCGCCTTCTACGCCGACTGCCGCCACGAGGTCCGCCCGGTGCGCTCGGGGTACCGGATCGTGCTCACCTACGACCTAACCCTCGGCGGGCCGGGGGCGACCGCCGAGTGGCCCCCGGAGCCGGAGGCCGTGGAGGCGGCGGCCGGGTGCCTCGCGGAGCACTTCGACACTCCTGGCTTGCGAGCGGACGTGCCCCCCGACCGCCTCGTCTACCTGCTCGACCACGAGTACACCCAGCGCGGCCTCGGCTGGTCGTGCCTCAAGGGCAACGACGGCCGGCGGGCGGCGGTCCTGCGGGCGGCGGCCGAGCGCTGCGGCTGCGACGCCACCCTGGCCCTGGCCGACGTCCAGGAGGTGTGGAGCGCGTACGAGCCGGGATGGGGCCGGCGCTGGCAGGGAGGCGGGAGGCGGCGGCGCTGGGCCGGCTGGGACGGCGACGGCGGCGACCACGACGAGGACGACGAGGACGACCCCTGGCCGGTTGGCGGAGAGGCCGACGACCTCGACGCTTACGAGCTCGGGGAGCTGGTGGACTCGAGCATCACCCTCGACCACTGGGTGGACGAGCAGCTCGATCCCTCGACGACCAACGACGAGGTGTGCGCCAGCACCCCCTCGGTCGACCTGAGGCCTTACTCCTCCGAGTACGAGGGCTACATGGGCAACTACGGGAACACCATGGACCGCTGGTACCGGCGGGCGGCGGTCGTGGTGTGGCCGCGCTCGCGGGCGTTCGTGGTGCGGGCCCGCGGATCTGCCCTGTGGGCCGTGGGCGAGCTGTCGGCCCGGTTGCGGGCCGGGGAGCGGGAGGAAGCCCGGAACCTGGCCGCCACCCTGGAGCCGTTCTGGCCGCGAGCGGCCGCCTCCGGCGACGGCCGCCTGTTCGGCGCCGCCCTTCGCGTCGCCCGCACCCTCGACGAGCCCGGGGTGGCGGCCATGCTCCTCCGGTCCTTTCCTCTCGAGCGGCTGGCCCGCGCCCACGCCCGGGCGCTGGCTGCCCTGGCCAGCGGCTACGGCGACGACTGGGTGGCCGGGCTGGTCGGCTTGTGGTGGGACGATGAGCGTCGCCCCCGGTCGTTGGCGGCCGGGCTCGACCGCCGGCGGTGGGTCGCGTCCCTGCCCGGGCTGTGCCAGTCCCTGGCGGGCGCCGGGCCCGCCGGTGCGAGCGTGGCCAACGCCATCGTGGTGGCGGCGTGGCGGTGGCTGGCCGGCGCCTTCGACCAGGCGCGCCAGCTTCCTCGACCGAGCCAGCGGGAGGCGCGGCTGGCGGAGCTGGCGGCGCCGGTCCTCGGCCTCCTGCGCAGCGCCGCCGCCACCGGGAGCTCGGCCGTCCGCGACGAGGCGGTGGCGCTCCTCTGTGACGACCGTGAGGAAGCAGCCGAGCTGCTCGGCGGTGCTCTTGCCGTAGTGCGTGCCGCCCATAGGCTGCCGCCCGCCCAGCGGGCGGAGGCCGGGGTGGACGAGGTGGCCCGGAGCTGCGCCCGGCGCATCGAGGCCGACCTGGCCCGCCCGCCGCGAGCTGACGACGACTGGTCGGTCGCCCTCACCGTAGGTTGCCGTTGCGAGCTGTGCCAGATCCTCGCCGCCTTCCTCGCCGACCCGGCCCGGCGCACGTTCGACTGGCCGATTGCGGAGAAGAAGCGCCAGCACGTGCACTCTGTGCTGAACCAGGGCGAGGCGCCCGTGCTCCACCGCACGCGCCGCACGGGCCGCCCCTACACGCTGGTGCTCACCAAGACGACCGAGCTCCACGAGCGCGAGCGCAAGGCCCGCCGCCAGCGGGAAGCCGACCTGGCCTGGCTGAGGTCCCACTGGTGAACCGGGACGTGCGTGCTGCGGCGCCTGGCTCACCTCGCCGCCGTCAGCCCTGCCGGCCCGGGGGCCGCTCGCTCAGAACACCGCGAAGAGCAGGAAGACGAAAAGGGGGAGCAGCAACCAGCCCAGGACGGTGAGCACGATGGCGACGACCGCGAACGCCTTGGCGTTGTCGCGCGGCGGGCGGCCGGCCCAGCCCACCGTCTCCCACAGCGCATCCAGCGGGCGGTCCATGGTGAGGCGGATGCGGCGGCGGGCGACGGCCGCGCCCTGCAGGATCACCCACGACACGGCGGCCAGCAGGATGAAGGTGGCGGCCACCGCCACCATCTGGCCGGCCCCCGACCCGACGGCGGCGCTCACGACCCCACGCGACCCCTGGGCCAGCGTCGAGACGGCGGCGCCGCCCACGAGGAACGTCGGGATGCCGCCCGGGTTCTTCTTGTAGGCCAGGGTCGAGCGCTCCACGTCCAGGCGGGCCCGCACCAGGGCGAGGCGCAGGGGGTCGCCGGTGGGCATCCACCCCAGCCGCCGGGCGTAGAGGTCGCGGACCGCGTCGACCACACGGGCCTGGTGCTGGCGGACGATGTAGCGGATCACGGTCTGCACTAGGAACTCGGCCACCGGCCGCAGCGGGCCCAGCCGGGGCAGCGAGCTGGGCGGCCGCGACCCGTTGCGGGCCAGCACCTCCAGGGCCCGCATGGCCACGCCGTGGGCCTCCACCACCCGTTCGGGGTGAGCCAGCGGCCGGGTGGCGGCCAGCTCCCGCACCATGTCGTGCTCGACCCGGCCCTCGCCTCCCATCTCGGCCAGGATGCGGTCGGTGGCGGCGTCGTCGGCGCCTAGGAGGCGGAGCTGTTCGAGCCGCTCGCCCAGCTCGTCCAGCAGGAGGCGGCGCGCCCCCGTGGCGCCCGGCGAGGCCCGCTTCTCGCCGCTGCGGCGTTCGGCCGGAGCCGGCGTGGCGTTCGGGTCGGCGGGGCCGGGCACGGCCGCATTCTGGCCCCCGATCAGCCTCCCGCGCCGGGACGATCGGTGCGCAGCTCGTCGACGAGCGAGTCCACGACGTCCAGCAGCGAGCCGCCGGCGGCCACCAGGTTGCGCTGGCGGACGTAGCTGGGCCCGTGCTCGACGACGTCGAGCAGCGAGCGGAGCTCGCCGGTGCAACCGAGCTCGGCCGCCACCGGGCCCAGCTCGGCCACGACGCCGGCCACCGCGTCGGCCAGGGGCTGTTGGTGGCCCTCCTCGTCCACGATCACCGACGCCTGCAGCCCGTGGCGGGCGGCCCGCCACTTGTTCTGGCG
>DATLGZ010000268.1:0-3188 GCA_035540235.1 Acidimicrobiales bacterium
CCGCTACAGCCTACCGGCGGGCACCGTGCGGCCCGCCGGTAGGCTGTAGCGGAACGAACGGCACCGGCGCCCGCCGGGCCGGAACGTGCAAAGGAGACGGCCGTGCGGGTCCTCGACCGCATCGAGCAGGTGCGCAAGGAGCTTGAGGCGGCGAGGCAGCAGGGGCGGGAGGTGGGCCTGGTGCCCACCATGGGCGCCCTCCATGCCGGCCACGCCGCCCTGATCGAGCGGTCGGCCCGCCACTGCGACGTCACCGCCGTGACCGTGTTCGTCAACCCCCTCCAGTTCGGGCCGGCCGAGGACTTCGCCCGCTACCCCCGCGACCTGGCCGCCGACGTGGCCGCCGCCGAGGCGGCGGGGGCCGACGTGGTGTTCGCGCCCCCGGTGGAGGAGATGTACCCGAGCGGCGTGGCCACCAGGGTCGAGGTCGGCCGGCTCGGCGAGGTGATGGAGGGCGCGGCCCGCCCGGGGCACTTCTCGGGGGTGGCGACGGTGGTGGCCAAGCTGTTCGCCATCGCCGGCCCGTGCCGGGCCTACTTCGGGGAGAAGGACTACCAGCAGCTGCTGGTGGTCCGGCGGGTGGCCGCCGACCTGTCCTTCCCGGTGGTGGTCGTGGGTTGCCCCACCGTCCGGGAGGCGGACGGGCTGGCCATGTCGAGCCGCAACCGCTACCTGTCGCCCGGCGAGCGCCTGGCCGCCACCGTGTTGTGGCGGGCCCTGGCCGCTGCCGCCGCCAGCGGCGAGGGCGACGGCGACGCCCTGAGGGAGCTGATGGCCCGGTTCGTGTCGTCCGAGCCCGATGTCGCCCTCGATTACGCCGAGGTGGCCGACGCCGCCACGCTGGAGCCGCTGGGGACGGTGGAGGGCGAGGCCCGCCTGCTCATCGCCGCCCGGGTGGGCGCCACCCGGCTCATCGACAACCTCCCCCTGGGGGTGGCGGCGTGATGCGCCGGCGCATGCTCAAGTCCAAGATCCACCGGGCCACCGTCACCGCCGCCGACGTCGACTACGAGGGGTCGATCTCCCTCGATCCCGTCCTCATGGCCCGGGCCGACATCCTGGAGTGGGAGCAGGTGGCGGTGCTCGACCTCGACAACGGCGCCCGCCTGGAGACCTACGCCATCGCCGGCGAGCCGGGCGAGGTGAAGTTGAACGGGGCGGCCGCCCTGCTCGTCTCCCCCGGTCACCGGGTGATCATCCTCACCTACGCCGACGTGGAGGAGGCGGAGCTGGCCGGCTACCGGCCGACGATCGTGCTGGTAGACGAGCGCAACCGGCCGCGGGACCCGGTCCATGCCGGCCACTGAACCAGGCGGCACCGCGGCCACGCACGCGGGTTCGGGCGGGCTCGACCTGCTGGTGCTGGGGAGCGGCGTGGCGGGGCTGTCGGCCGCGGTGCGGGCGGCGGCGGCCGAGCCCGGCCTGCGGGTGGGCGTGCTGACGAAGGGCATGCTGGCCCAGGCCACCACCCGCTGGGCCCAGGGTGGCGTGGCCGCCGTGCTGGGCGGCGACCCCGACTCGACCGACCTCCACCTGGCCGACACGCTGGCCGCCGGCGCCGGCCTGTGCGACGCCGACGCGGTGCGGGTCCTCGTCGACGAGGGACCGGCCCGGGTCCACGAGCTGATCGCCCTGGGGGCCGTGTTCGACAAGGACGCCACCGGCGGCCTCGCCCTGGCCCGCGAGGGCGGCCACTCGGTGCCCCGCGTGGTCCACGCCGGCGGGGCGGCCACCGGCGCCGAGATCGAGCGAGCCCTGGTCGACGCCGTCCACTCCACCGCGGCGGCGGTGATGGAGGGCTGGTTCGCCCTCGACCTGGTCGTCGAGGGCGGCCGCTGCCTCGGCGTCGACGCCCTCGACCCGGCGGGCGAGCACCACCGGGTGGCCGCCGCCCACACCCTGCTGGCCACCGGCGGGGCGGGCCAGCTCTACGCCGTCACCACCAACCCGCCCGAGGCCACCGGCGACGGGGCGGCCATGGCCCTGCGGCGGGCCGTGCCGGTGGCCGACCTGGAGTTCGTCCAGTTCCACCCCACCGCCCTCCACCACCCCCAGACCCCTCGGCCGCTGCTGTCGGAGGCGCTCAGGGGCCACGGGGCCCTGCTGCGGGACTCGGCAGGGGAGCGCTTCGTCGACGAGCTCAAGCCGCGCGACGTCGTCTCCCGCGCCATGGCCGCCCGCATGGCCGACCAGGGCGTCGAACACCTGTGGCTCGACGCCACCGGCCTGGAGGACTTCGACCGCCGCTTCCCCACCATCGCCGCCTCCATGCGGGCCGCCGGCCTCGACCCCACCACCGAGTGGCTGCCGGTCGCCCCCGCTGCCCACTACTGCATCGGCGGCGTGCTGGTCGACCTCGACGGCGCCAGCGCCCTGCCCGGCCTGTGGGCCGCCGGTGAGGCGGCGTGCAGCGGGGTGCACGGCGCCAACCGCCTGGGGTCGAACTCCCTGCTGGAGGGCATGGTCTTCGCCGCCCGCGTCGTCGAGGCCATCCTGGGGGGCAAGGACCGGGGCGAGCCCACCGGCGCCCTGCGCGCCCTCGACGGCCCCCTCCTCGAGCGGCGGCCGTTGGCTGGAGGGTCGCTGCCGGTCGGGGAGACGGCCGACACGGCCAAGGTGCGCGACCTGGTCCAGGGGGCGATGACCATGCACGCCGGCGTCCGGCGGGACGCAGCGTCGCTGGCGGAGGCGCAGCGGCTGCTGGCCCGGGCCGAGTCCCTGCTGGAGGGGGACGACAGCCGGGCCGAGGCCGAGGTGCGCAACCTCCTGACCGTGGGGGCGGCGCTGGTAGAGGCGGCCGAGCACCGGGAGGAGAGCCGGGGCTGCCACACCCGGGCCGACTTCCCCGAGCCCTCGCCCGCATTCCAGCGGCGGCTGGTGGTGTGGTGACCACCGGCGTCGTTGCCCGGGCCCTCGCCGAGGACCTGGGGCCGCTGGGCGACCTCACGTCGTCGTTGCTGCCGGGTGGGGCTCGGGCGAGGGCCGCCATCGTCCCCCGCCGCCACGGCGTGCTGGCGGGGCGGGCGCCGGCCACGGAGACCTTCCGCCAGGTCGACCCGTCCATCCGCCTCCAGTGGGAGGCGGCCGACGGCGACGCCGTCCGGGCGGGGGCGCCCGTCGCCCTCGTCGAGGGCCCCCTCGCCGCCGTGCTCACCGCCGAGCGCACCGCCCTCAACTTCCTGTGCCAC
>DATLGZ010000269.1:0-3242 GCA_035540235.1 Acidimicrobiales bacterium
GTCCACCACGGCCCAGCCCGGGGAGACGAGCACGTGGTCGATGCGGGCGCCGTCGGCCCGGCCGGTGAAGGAGTGGGCGGTGGCCGCCCCGGCGCCCCGGGGGGGCAGGTGGGCGAGGGCGTCCTGCAAGCCGGTGGCGAGCAGGGTGGCCAGGGCGGGGTCGACGGTGGTGGCGTTGAAGTCGCCCATGACGACCCACGGCCCGGCCCACGTCCGCACCCACAGGGCGAGGGCGGCGGCGGCCGTCACCCGGGCCTCGGCCGAGCGGTGGTCGAGGTGCGTGCTGGCCACGCAGAACGTCCTGCCGTCGGTCCGGTCGCCGAGGCGGGCCAGGGTGGCGATGCGGCCGGAGCGGTCCTCCGAGAACCAGCGCACGTCCCACTGGGCGACGTCGAAGCGAGCGTGGCGGTAGAGGACGGGGCAGTGCTCGCCCCGCTGGCGCCCGTTGGCCCGGCCCACGCTCAGGAAGCCGTACTCGGGCAGGGCGTCCTTGAGGTGGCGCAGCTGGAGGCGGCGGACCTCCTGGAGGGCAACCACGTCGGGCGCGACCGAGCGGACGGCCTCCACCGTCGCTTCCCGCCGGAGCCACCACGAGTTCCGCCCGTCGAGGCCCCGATCCGTCCGGATATTGAACGTCATGACCACCACGTCGGCCACGTGCGGCCAGGGTAGGGCGCGCCCAACTAAGGCGCCGGCCTCCGGTACGGTCGCGGCGGATGGCTGGGGTAGGGGGGTTGCGCAGAGCGGTGATGGCCGCCGCGTCGCTGCTGGCGGCGACGGGCTGCGCGGCCGCGGCGAGCGGGCAGGCGACGATCGTCGGGCCGCCGCCGGAGCCGACCACCACCACCGAGCCGCCCCCGCCGCCCCGGGTCGTCCACGAGCAGGCCTACACGCCCTTCGCCGTGGCCGGCGGCGCCCTCACCCTTCACCACCCCGCCGCCCGCGTCGAACGGGTGGGGTTCCACGAGGCCAACCACGACGGCGCCCGGCAGATGGAGGCCCTCCCCGGCGCGGCGGCGCCTCTCACCCTGGAGGGCCGCAACCGGGGGACGGGGTCGCAGACGGCGGCCGACGTGGTGGTCGACCCCGAGGCCGAGATCCGCTCGCCGGTCAGCGGGCGGGTGCTGCGGGGCGGCGGCTACATCCTCTACTGCCGCATCTCCGACGACTACGTGGTCATAGAACCCGACGAGCGCCGGGGCTGGGAGGTCAAGATCCTGCACATCGACGGCCTGCGGGTGCGGCCCGGCGACCGGGTCACGGCGGGACAGACGGTCCTGGCGCCCAGGGCGACCCAGTTGCCGTTCGATTCCCAGGTCGACGAGTTCCGCACCGCCGAGCCGGCCTGGCCCCACGTCCACATAGAGGTGGTCGACCCGAGCATCCCCGACAAGCCCAACCCCGGGGGCGGGAGCGGCTGCTGAGCAGAGTTCGGGGCGTTCTGGTCACCGTTGTGGTCGCCAGGGCGCCCTGAGCGTGACCAGAACGGTCAGGTCAGGGGGTGAGGCGGAGGCCGTCGGACGGGCTCTCGATCTCGGTCATCCGGCCTGCGCCGGGCAGGGGGACGATCCCGCCCCAGACCAGCATCTCCGTCCCCGTCCACACCGCCCCGGAGGCGAAGCGCCCCGAGGAGGGGGCCAGGCGGTGCCAGCGGTCGGTCGCCGGGTCGTAGGCGGCGCCGTCGGCGAAGAAGTTGTTGTAAGTGCCGGGCGTGCCCCCCCAGATCAGCAACTGGTCGCCCGTCCACACGCCGGCAGTTCCCACCCGCCCGCTCAGGGGGCTGGGCGACAGGGGCCGCCACGTATCGGCGCCGGGGTCGTAGGCGGCGCCGTCGTTGAAGACCTGGCGCCAGTCCTCGCCGCCCCAGTAGATGACCTCCCGGTCGGCCCACACCCCGCGGGAGAACCGGGCTTCCAGGGGGGACGGGGCGATGGGGCGCCAGCGGTCGGCGGCGGGGTCGTAGGCGGCACCGTCGGCGAAGGCGGTGTCGCGGGTGCCGCCGCCCCAGACGACCATCTCCCGCCCCGTCCACGCTGCCCCGGCCCGGGCCTCGCGCGCCTCGAGGGGAGCGGGAGGCAGCCGCCGCCACGTGTCGGCAGCGGGGTCGTAGGCGGCGCCGTCGTTGAACAGCTCACCCGTCTCTGGGTTGAACCCGCCCCACAGCAGCCACTCGCGGCCCGTCCACACCGTGCTGGTGCGGCGAGGGCCGAGGGGCGAGGCGGCGATGGGGCGCCAGCGGTCGGCAGCCGGGTCGTAGGCGGCGCCGTCGGCGAAGGGGCTGTCCTCGGCGTTGCCGCCCCACACCAGCAGCTCCCGCCCCGTCCAGACGTTGGCCGACGAGCTGCGGGCCGTGAGTGGGGACGGGGCGATGGGGCGCCAGCGGTCGGCGGCGGGGTCGTAGGCCGCGCCGTCACCCAGCGGCTCCACGTTGACCCCCTGGCACGGGTTCCCCCGGCACGACCCGCCGCCCCAGACGACCAGCTCTCGACCGGTCCACGCCGTCGCCGCCCCGGTGCGGCCGGCGATGGGCGCGGGAGCCATGGGCCGCCACGTGCCGGTGGCCTCGCCGACCAGCCCGCCGCCGCCCGGCCCTCCCCCGTCGCCCGAGCAGGCGGCCAGCAGGAGCGCGAGGGCGACGACCACGCGGCGGCCCAGCGACTTCATCGTTCCGATGGCGGCGAGGCTAGGCGCTTGTCGCAGACGAGCGCCGCCGACCGCGCCAGCGCCAGCGAGCCGGGCGGCGATGGGGGAGCACGGCGCAGCCGTGCGGCGGGGGCGCAGCCCCCGAGGCAACCAGGCGCTTGCCCGGAAGCAAGCGCCGCCGACCGCGCCAGCGCCAGCGAGCCGGGCGGGGATGGGGGAGCACGGCGCAGCCGTGCGTCGGGGGCGCAGCCCCCGAAGCAACTAGTTCCTCGCCCTCATTCGTTCGCTTCGCTCACTCCATTCGGGCGAACAGGCGGTGCCGTGGACACGCGGGCAAACGTTTCGTGGTGCGGGACTAGCCCGGGGCTCTCCAGTAGGAGGGGAGCCGGGCGGCCTGAAAAATGGGCCGGAGGGAGAGCCCATGCATGGGGCCCATTGGTGGCCGGGCATCCCGCCGCCCTGCCACCGGGCTCCGTGCGCCGGCCCCCCCTCCGTTTCCGCCGCCCGGGGTGAATTGCGTCGGCGGCGATGCTCTCCCGAAAGCGGGTGAGCGTCAATAGCGGCATCTCACACCTATCTGCGCCCTCGACGGCCCTCCC
>DATLGZ010000270.1:0-4922 GCA_035540235.1 Acidimicrobiales bacterium
CACCGCCACCGTCCCCGCTCCCATCCTGGGGACGGTAGCGGCTCACCCCACCGCGGCCCTGCCCCCCGGGCCGTTCTAGGCAGACGACCGTGCATTTCGCAGGTCGGTTGCCTAGAGCGCACGCTGGAGGGCGGGGAATTCCTCTGCTTACGAATCGTTGGTTCTGGCACCATGGGGAGAGAGGAGCGGGCCATGATCGACGTCCGGCGCAGCGACAGCAGGTTCCACACGCGGCTGCCGTGGCTCGACTCGCGCCACTCGTTCAGCTTCTCCCGCCACTACGACCCGGCCAACACCCACCACGGCCTGCTGCTGGTCAGCAACGACGACGTGGTGCGGGCCGGCACCGGGTTCTCCACCCACCCCCACCAGGACATGGAGATCGTCACGTGGGTGCTCGAGGGCGAGCTGGAGCACAAGGACTCGGCCGGCCATCGCGGCATCCTCTATCCCGGTCTGGCCCAGCGGATGAGCGCCGGCACCGGCATCTGGCACTCGGAGATGAACCCCAGCCGGGAGTCCGACGTCCACTTCGTGCAGATGTGGGTGCTGCCCGACACCGAGCGGGTCATGCCGGGCTACGAGCAGCTCGACATCAACGCCGACCTGGGCCGGGGAGGGCTGGTGCCGGTCGCCTCGGGCCGGGGCCACGACGGCGCCATCTCCATCCGCCAGCGCTCCGCCACCCTGTGGGCCGGCCGCCTGGGGGCGGGTGAGGCGGTGCGGGTGCCCGACGCTAGCCACGTCCACCTCTTCGTGGCCCGCGGCTCGGCCCACCTGGAGGGGGTCGGCGTCCTGGCCCAGGGCGATGCGGCCCGGCTGACGGCGGCCGGCGGAGACCTGGGGCTGGTCGCGGGCGAGGGCGGGGCCGAGGTGCTGATCTGGGAGACCGGGTAGCCCGTGCGCTTCTCGGGCGACCGGCGGCTGAAGGTCGCCACCATCGGGTCGATGTGCCTGGCCATGTTCATGGTGCTGCTCGACAACACCGTGGTGAACGTGGCCCTCCCCTCCATCTCCGAGGACGTGGGCTCGTCGGTGTCGGGGCTGCAGTGGATCGTCAACGCCTACACCCTGCTGTTCGCCAGCCTCATGCTGACGGCGGGCACGCTGGGCGACCTCTACGGGCGCAAGCGGGTGGTGCTCGGCGGCCTCGGCCTCTTCACGCTGGCGTCGGTGCTGTGCGGCCTGGCCCCCAGCGTGGAGCTGCTGGTGGCGGCCCGGGCCCTCCAGGGCGTGGGGGCCGCCGCCCTCCTGCCCACCACCCTGGCCATCATCACCGCCACCTTCCCCGACCGCCGGGAACGGGCCCAGGCCATCGGGATCTGGGCCGGGGTGTCGGCCCTGGCCCTGGCCGCCGGACCGGTGGTGGGCGGGGTGCTGGTCGACTCGCTGGGTTGGCAGAGCATCTTCTTCGTGAACCTCCCCGTCGGGGTGGCCGCCTACGCGGTGGCCCGCCGGGTCGTGCGGGGCGACGGTGGCCGGCGCCCGGCCGGGTCGGGGCGGCGCGTCGACCTCCCCGGCCAGCTGCTGGCGGTGGCCGCCCTCGGGTCGGTGACGTTCGCCCTGATCGAGGGGCCGGGCCGGGGCTGGGGCTCGCCGCTGATCGCCGGCCTGCTGGCGGTGGCGGCGGTGGCGGGGGCGGCGTTCCTGGCCGTCGAGCGCCGGTCGCCCGACCCCATGCTGCCGCTGCGCCTGTTCCGCGACCGGACGTTCTCCGCCGCCGTGGCGGTGGCGGGGCTGGCCTTCTTCGGCGTCCTGTCGATGCTGTTCTTCCTCAGCCTGTTCTTCCAGAACGTGCAGGGCTACTCGGCGCTGGAGACCGGCCTGCGCTTCCTTCCCCTGGAGGGGGCCATCGTGGTGGTGGCGCCCCTCGCCGGGCGGGTGGCGGGCCGGGTCGGGTCGCGGTGGCTGATGGCGGCGGGAATGGGCATGGCCGGCGCCGCCCTGCTGCTGCTGGTGCGGCTGCAGCCGGGGACCGAGTACGCCGGCGTGTGGTGGAACCTGACGCTGCTGGGCGTGGGCATGGGGATCACCATGGCCCCGGCCACGGCTGCCATCATGGGGAGCGTGGAGTCGGGCCGAGCCGGCGTGGCCTCCGCCGTGTCCAACACGTCCCGCCAGGTGGGGGCGGTGTTCGGGATCGCGGTGCTGGGCGCCGTGCTGGCCAGCCACACCCGGGCCCTGGCCGACGCCGCCCTGGCCGGCCTGGGCGTGGCCGAGCCGGCCCGGGCCCGGCTGGTGACCGGTTCGGCCGAGGGGCTGGTGGCGGGCGGCGCCGACCTGGGCGGGGTGGACGTCGAAGCGGTGCGCCAGGCGGTGGAGGCGGCCTACGTGAGCGGGCTCCACCGCGTCCTGCTGCTGGCTGGGCTGGCCCTGCTGGTCGCGTCGGCCTTGTCGGCCGCCTTCGTCCGGGGCGCCCCCGCGGGCACGGCCAGCCGCCCGCCCGAGGTGGTGGCGGCGGCATGACCGGCCTTCTCGTCGGCACGGAGGCGGGGCTGTGGCAGGACGGGCGGCGGCTGGCCGAGGGGCGGGTGGCAGACGTGGCGACGGCCCCGGCCGGCGGCTGGGTGGCGGTGGTCGACGGCCGGGTGGTCACGAGCGACGGCGCTCCGGCGGTTCCGGTCCCCGGCCCCGCTGCCACCTGCGTGGCCGCGCTGGGCACGGCGGCCGTCGTGGGCACCGCCGAGGCCCACCTGGTGATCGTCGACGGCGGCCAGGCCCGCAGGCTCGAGTCCTTCGACTCCGCCGAGGGCCGGGACCGGTGGTACACGCCGTGGGGCGGCCCGCCCGACACCCGGTCCCTGGCCGTGGGCGGCGACGGCGCCCTCTGGGTCAACGTGCACGTGGGCGGCATCGTCCGCTCCGGCGACGGGGGGGCCACGTGGCGTCCCACCATCGACGTGGACGCCGACGTCCACCAGGTCGTGGTGGCCGGCGACCGGGTGGTGGCGGCCACCGCCCGGGGGCTGGCCACGTCCGCCGACCAGGGGGCCACGTGGGCCTTCGCCACCGAGGGGCTGCACGGGGCCTACGCCCGGGCGGTGGCGGTGGCGGGGGAGTGGCTGCTGCTGTCGGCCTCCACCGGCCCCTACACCGACCGGTCGGCCGTCTACCGCCGCCCGCTCGCCGCCCCCGAAGGCGTTCCCTTCGAGCGGTGCTCGCCGTGGTTCACGGAGAACATCGACACCGGCCTCCTGGCCGCCGCCGGCGACGGGACGTCGGCCGCCCTGGCCGCCCCCGACGGCGCCCTCTACCGGTCGGCCGACGCGGGGGCGTCGTGGGAGCCGGCCCCCGGCCCACCCGCGCCCGTCACCGCCCTGGCCTTCGCCTAGCCCGCCAGCTCGGTGGGGCGGACGTCGACCGTCTCCCGCCGGCCGTGGCGGAACACGCCCAGCGTCACCGGGCGGCCGATGCGGTCGCCGGTCATCAGCCGCTGGAGGTCGCCCACACCGGCCACGGGCACGCCGTCGACGTCGAGCAGGAGGTCCTCGGGGCGGAGGCCGGCCTGGGCGGCGGGGCTGCCGCCGACCACGGTGAGGATCTCTATGCCGGTGGTGCGGCCGGTGGCCCGCTCGGCCTTGGGGGGCAGCGGGCGGGAGCCGCCGGCGATGCCGAGGTAGGCCCGCCGCACCCGCCCCTCCCGCATGAGAGCCGACACGATGGCCTGGGTGGTGGCGTTGACGGGCACGGCCAGGCCCAGGCCCTGGCCCACCCAGGGGCCCACCACCGCGGTGTTCACGCCCACCACCTCGCCGTCCCCGTTGGCCAGGGCGCCGCCCGAGTTGCCGGGGTGGAGCGAGGCGTCGGTCTGGATGACGTTCTCCACGATGCGCCCGTGGCTGCCCTGGGTGGTGGGTATCGACCGCCCCAGGGCGCTCACCACGCCGGCGCTGACCGACCCGGCGAAGCCCAGCGGGTTGCCGATGGCCACCACGAGCTGGCCCACCACGAGGCGGTCGGCGTCGCCCAGGGTGGCGGGCGCCAGGTCGGAGGCGGCCGCCCGCACCACCGCCAGGTCGGACAGCCGGTCGGCCCCCACCACCTCGAAGTCCACCTCCCGGCCGTCGGCGAAGGTGGCCCCTCCGCCCTTGGCCCGGTCGACCACGTGGGCCGAGGTGAGCAGGTGGCCGTCGGGGGTGATCACCACCGCCGAGCCGGCGCCCTGCGGCCGCCAGCCTCCCGGGACGCGGACCATGACCCGGAGGCTGGCGACCGAGGGGATCAGGCGGGCGGCGACGGTGGTGACCACCCGCGAGTAGGCGTCGAGCGGGCTCTCATTCGGGACCGGGCCGGAGGGCCCGGCTTCCGGGCGGTCGTGTCCCAGCCCGAGCATCAGACCGCCCCCTCCTCCCGGGCGCCGGCGCCGAAGCCCACGCTGACCGACAGCTCGTCGGTGCCCCGGACCAGGTCGAGGGCCAGCGACTCGCCGTCGCCCACCCCGTCGAGGGCGGAGTGGAGGTCGTCGATGGAGCCGACCGGCCGGCCGCAGGCGGCCACGATCAGGTCCCCCTGGCGCAGGCCCGCCCTGGCGGCCGGGCTCCCGGGCTCGACCGCCTGGACCAGCACGCCGTCACGGTCGGGCAGGCCGACCGACCGGCGCAGGTGGCGCGCCGCCCGGCCGGGCAGGAGGCCGACGCCCAGGTGGTGGCGCCGGGGCGACTCGCCCCGGGCCAGGGCGTCGACCCGGGCCTTGAGGTCGGCGTCGGCCGGGATGGCGGCGTAGAAGCCCTCGCCCAGCCGGTTGGTGTTGAGCCCCACGAGCCGGCCCCCGGCGTCGACCACCGGCCCACCGGAGGACCCCTTGACGAGGGGCGCGGTGTGCTCGATGGTGCCGGTCACCCGCCGGCCCCGCGGCCCCCGGAAGGCCCGGTTGACCGCCGACACCAGCCCGAACGTCACCCGCAGCCCCCGCCCCCCGGGGT
>DATLGZ010000271.1:0-1512 GCA_035540235.1 Acidimicrobiales bacterium
CTCCTGGCTCAGTAGATCCGCACCAGGCGGAGGACGTCGGAGGCGGGCTCGGGGTCGACGGGGTTGCCCACCAGCACGGCCACCACGTCGTTGGTGCGGACCACGCCCGACTCCACCGCCGCCTCCACCGCGAACCACACGATGTCGTCGGTGGAGCTCTGGAGCTCCACCAGCACCGGGGTTATCCCCCACGCCACCGACAGCTGGCGGGCGGTACGGCGGTGGGGCGTGGCGGCCAGCAGCGGGACCTTGGGTCGGAAGCGGGAGATGGCCCGGGCGGTGGCCCCGCTGAGGGTGCAGGCGATGACGGCGGACGCCTCGGAGTCGTTGATCGCCCGCCAGGCGGCGGCCGAGATGGCGGCGGTGATCCGGACGGGGGCGGGCGCGCCCCGGCTCTCGGTCACCTTCTGCATCTCCAGGTTGCGGCCCCAGCCCAGGTAGTCGAAGTCCCGCTCGGCCCGGGTGGCGATGCGGGCCATGGTGCGCACCGCGTTCACCGGGTCGGCGCCGATGGCCGTCTCCCCGGAGAGCATGAGGGCGCTCGACCCGTCGAACACGGCGTTGGCCACGTCGCTGACCTCGGCCCGGGTGGGCACGGGGGCGTGGACCATCGACTCCAGCATCTGGGTGGCGGTGATGACGGGTCGGGCGTAGGCCACGCCGGTGCGGATGATCCGCTTCTGGTAGTGGGGGACGTCCTCCAGGGCGCAGCGGATGCCCAGATCGCCCCGCGCCACCATCACGCCGTCGGCGGCGGGGATCACCTCCTCCACCGCGTCGACGGCCTCCTGGGTCTCGATCTTGGCCACGATCATGGGCCCCTCGGGCCCCGCCGCGGCGCGGGCCCGCTCCACGTCGGCGGCCGAGCGCACGAAGGAGATGGCGACGGCGTCGATGCCCGCCTCGCACACCGCCTCCAGGAGGCGCAGGTCGTTGGAGGTAGGGGTGCGGGTGGTGGAGCGAGCGGCGGGCACGGTGACTCCGGGACGGCCCCGGACCTGCCCGCCGGTGGTGACGACCGCCACCGCCCGCTCGCCGTGGACGGCCTCCACATGCAGGGAGATGCCCCCGTCGCCGATGGCCACCCGGTCACCCGCTCCCACCTGCACCAGCAGGTCGGGGTCGTCCACCGCGATGCGTCGCCAGTCGCTGCCCGCGTCGCCGTCGGCCACGACCAGCTCGATCTCGTCCCCCTCGTTCAGGTAGACGCCCTTGTCGGGGAAGGAGGCGGCCCGCACCTTGGGGCCGGGGAGGTCGGCGAGGACGCCGACGGTCTGGCCCTCCTCGTCGGCCGCCTTGCGGACCCGGCCGATGCGATCGATGGTCTCTTCCACCGGCCCGTGGGCCAGCGAGAGTCGGGCCATGTTCATACCCGCCGCGATCATGCGGCGGAGGGTGGCGGGGTCCTCCGACGCGGGGCCGATGGTGGCCACGATCTTGGTGCGACGTTCCACTGGCTCCATTGTGCGGCGGGAGGGCGGTCAACCGGCAAGACGGGAGTATCGTCCCGCC
>DATLGZ010000272.1:0-10133 GCA_035540235.1 Acidimicrobiales bacterium
ACGGGTTGATGCGGATGTTGGTGAGGGTGACCGACTCGACCGCGGCCTGGGCGCCGAAGGAGTTGTTCACGAACTGGACGAGCGCCGGCCGGTCCTGCTGGCCGACGGTCACCGGGTTGGTGAACGCGGGCGTCACGCTGATGCCCAGACCGGCGACCTGTGCCGACACCAGGTTCGGCACCAGCGTCACCGCCAGGGCCAGCACGGCGACCGCCAGGCTGGCCACCTGACGCGGAGCGCGAGTAGCCGTCGAGTGTGCAACGCCGAAACGCCGTGAACCCACCGCTCCGCCCTTCCCCAAGCCCTACCGTTGAGATCGCCATTTCAGCCGTGTCTCTTGGTCTGAGACCCGCCTGCTTAACTGGCCCGAATGCTAGCAGGTGGAATTCCAGGAAATCACGCACTGCGTCGGCGTTCTCACCGGAAGGGGCCGGGACGCATCCTGAGGCGCGTGTCCTCGATGGCCGCCACCGTCCTGCTCGCCGCCTGCTCCCATCGCGGCGGCGCGCCCGAGCCGGCCAGCCGCCAGGGCGAGCAGGTCCTCGACCTGTGGCGGATCCTCCTCGCCGCCGGGGTGGCGCTCGGCGTGTTCGTCACCGCCCTCGTCCTGTGGACGGTCGTCCGCTACCGCCGGCCCCGAAGCGCCGCCCCGGGCGACCTGCCCAAACAGACCCACGCCAACGTCCCCCTCGAGGTCTTGTACACGGTTATCCCGCTGGTCGTCGTCGCCGTGCTGTTCGCGGTGACCATGCGCACCCAGGACCGGGTGACCGCCACCAGCGCCTCGCCGGACCTCGCCGTCGAGGTGACCGGCTTCCAGTGGGGGTGGCGGTTCCAGTACCCCGTCCAGGGGATAACCGTGGTGGGCGACGCCAACGATATTCCCACCCTCGTGCTCCCGGCGGGTGCCAACGTCCGGCTGCGCCTGGAGGCGGTCGACGTCATCCATTCGTTCTTTGTGCCCGCCTTCCTTGTCAAGAAGGACATGATTCCCGGTATGGACAATTCCCTCGAAGTCCGTCCGACGATACCCGGGCGATATCCCGGGGTGTGCGCCGAGTTCTGCGGCCTCGACCATTGGCGGATGACCTTCGACGTGGAGGTGGTGACGCCCCAGCAGTTCCAGGCCTTCATCACCGAGCAGCAGCAGATGCCCGGCGGCCGGGGGCCCGACGCCGACGGCTCGGGCGACATCGGCCAGCGGGCCCGCGTGGCCCGGCCGTGACCCTCCTCGAGGAGCGGCCGGCGCCGCCCCCGCCCAAGCCGGCCCGGCGGGGCCACGCCACCGGCCTGGTCGGCTGGCTGACCACCACCGATCACAAGAAGATCGGCATCCTCTACATGGTCACCGCCTTCGTGTTCTTCCTCTTCGGCGGGATCCTGGCCCTGCTCATGCGCTACGAGCTGGCCGAGCCCGGCCGCCAGCTGGTGGGCGAGTCGGCCTACAACCAGCTGTTCACCATGCACGGCAGCGTGATGATGTTCCTCTTCGCCGTCCCCATGGCGTTCGGGTTCGCCAACTTCCTGGTGCCCCTCCAGCTGGGGGCGCCCGACATGGCCTTCCCCCGGCTCAACGCGGTGTCGTACTGGCTGTTCCTGGGGGGCGGGCTCACCATGGTCTCGGGGTTCCTCACCGCCCGGGGGGCGGCCCAGTTCGGCTGGACCGCCTACACCCCCCTCTCCGACGCCATCCACTCCCCCGGCGCCGGCGCCGACCTGTGGATCATGGGCGTGCTGGTCACCGGCGTGGCCACGGTGCTCGGCGCGGTCAACATCATCGCCACCGTCCTCTGCCTGCGGGCCCCGGGGATGATCATGTTCAGGATGCCGATCTTCACCTGGAACATGTTCATCGTCAGCGCCATGGTGATCCTGGCCTTCCCGGTGCTGACCGCCGGGCTCTCCATGCTGTACGCCGACCGCCACCTCGGCGCCCACTTCTTCGAGCCCACCGACGGCGGAGAGCCGATCCTGTGGCAGCACATCTTCTGGTTCTTCGGGCACCCCGAGGTCTACATCGTCGCCCTGCCCTTCTTCGGGGTGGTCACCGAGGTCATTCCCGTCTTCGCCCGCAAGCCGCTGTTCGGCTACAAGGGCTTCGTGTTCGCCACCCTGGCCATCGCCTCGCTGTCGACCGCGGTCTGGGCCCACCACATGTTCTCCACGGGGGCCATCAACCTGCCGTTCTTCTCGGCCATGACCTTCCTCATCGCCGTGCCGACCGGGGTCAAGATGTTCAACTGGATCGGCACCATGTGGCGGGGCCACCTCACGTTCCAGTCGCCCATGCTCTTCTGCGTGGGCTTCCTGCTGGTCTTCCTCGTCGGCGGCCTGACCGGGCCCATGCTGGCCGCCCCGCCGGTGGACTTCCACGTGACCGACACCTACTTCGTGGTGGCCCACATGCACTACGTGCTCTTCGGCACCGCCGCCTTCGGCTTCTTCGCCGGGCTCTACTTCTGGTACCCGAAGATCACCGGCCGCCTGCTGAGCGAGCCGCTGGCCAAGCTCCACTTCTGGACGATGCTGGTCGGGTTCAACCTCACGTTCTGGCCCCACCACGTGCTGGGCCTGCGGGGCATGCCCCGGCGGGTGCCCGACTACGCCGAGGAGGCGGGCTGGAGCTTCCTGAACCTCCTCTCCAGCGCCGGCTCCGCCATCCTCGGCGTGGGGACGCTGTTCCTCCTCTGGAACCTGTGGTCGACGGCCCGGGGCCCTGTCAAGCCCGGCCGGGAGGCGGGCGACGACCCCTGGGGTGGGAACTCCCTCGAGTGGGCCACCTCGTCGCCCCCGCCCGAGCACAACTTCCACTCCCTGCCCCTGATCCGCTCGGAGCGTCCGGTCTTCGACGCCCGCCGGCGGCCGACCGCGGCGGGCACGGGGCGGCCGTGAAGGTCGAGTGGCGGCTGTTCGCCGGGGCCGCGGTGTTCTTCACCGTCACCACGTCGGTGTACTGGTTCGTCAGCTACGAGGACGCCGGCACCACCATGCTGGGCGCCTCCGTCCCCGCCTTCGCCTTCATCGGCCTGTGGCTGTGGTTCCAGCACCGCCACAAGAAGCCCCGGCCCGAGGACAGGGGCGAGGCCTCGCCGGCGGACGCGGCCGAGGACCTCGGGTACTTCCCGTCGTCCAGTGCCTGGCCGGTCGTGCTCTCGGCCGGGGCGGTGGTGCTGGCCAACGGGCTGGTGTTCGGCCTGCCCCTGGCCGTGCTCGGCGTGCTGCTCATGGTCGCCGGCGTGTTCGGCTACGCCCGGGAGGCCGACACCAAGGCCTGATCCCGCCCGGGCGACCGTAGGGTGGCGGCCAGGGCGGCCAGGGCGACGAGGACCAGCGGGTTGAACCCCAGGGCACCGGCCAGGGCGCCGCTGAAGGAGGCGAGATACAGGGCGAGCCACCCTGACCGGTCCCAGCGCCCACCGGCTGCGGCCAGGCCGGCCCCGGCGAGGACGAGCAGCCCGGCGTCGTAGAAGATCACGTGCGGGGGCACCAGCACGGCGGCCGCGGCGAGCGCCCCCACCGCCCGGAGCTGGTACGGCGCGTCGAGGCCCCGCCGGCGCACCCACACCACCAGGGCCGCTACCCCGCAGGCTGCAGCCGCGGCGACGGCCACCGCGGTCGCCGCGGCCCCCGAGCCCAGGAGCTCCTGGACGGCGTGGGGCAGCGAGGCGCTGCTCGTCCCCACCACGCCCTGCTCCATCGAGGGCAGGTCGACGGCGTGGGCGACGAAGTCGCCCATCCACCCCACCCCGGCGACGGCCGCGCTGGCCAGCCACAGGGCCAGGCCGGAGGTCAGGGCGCCGAGCTGGGCCGGCAGCGACCGGTCGAGCACGACCGCCACCAGGAACAGCACCGCGAACTGGGGCTTGTAGAGGAGGGCGCCGGCGGCCAGGCCGGCGAGGAACGGGCGCCCGTCCCACCGCCATCGCCACCAGGCGGCCACCGCCAGCACGGTGAGGGCCGTGTTCTGGCCCGCCCCGACGGCCCGGAACATCGGGTAGGCCGAAAGGGCCAGCGCGTACACCACCCACGGGCGCCGGCGCAGCGCATCCACTGCCGGGCTCAGGAGGCGGAGGGCCACGGCGAGGGCCGCCATCAGCAGCCCGGTGTGGACGGCGTAGGACAGCCGGTACGGCAGCAGGCTGAGGGGGGCGTAGGCCGCGGCGACGACCGGCGGGTAGGCGAAGTCGAGGTGGCCCGGCGGTTCGCCGGGTGGGAACAGGTCGCGCTGGGAGCGGGCCTGGATCACTGGGTCGTAGAGGCGGTGCCCGTCGCCCTGGCGGACGATGCGCCCGGCCCCGTGGAACTCCGGGTAGTCGCCCCCGAGACGCCCGCCGATGGCGGTGGCCCCCGACCCCCAGCCGGCGATGATGACCACCGAGAGGACCACGGCGACCACGACCGCCTTGGCCGCCCGGTCGAGCATCCCGTTCAGCCCGGGGGCGGCGGCGGCGGGTACTCCCACACCAGCTCGGAACGGCCGGCGCCCACCGCCGGCTTGGCCCCCGGCTCGCCGTCCTCCTCCTTCTCCTCCCCGACGGCCTCGTAGCCGCCGGTGGGCGTGCGCCGGACCCGGGTGCCGACCGAGCCCTGGAAGGGGTGGACCTCGTCGTGGGCCAGCGACCGGCACGCGCTGCGGGTGACTACGAAGGCGGCCACGGGCACCACGAAGATCAGCACCCGGAACAGGTTGGTGATGGACTCGGGCGCCACCTTGAAGAACGCGGCCAGCACGTCGTTGCCTCCGGCGATGAAGAGGATGGCGTAGAAGGAGAGGGTGGCCGCGCCCAGCGCGCTGCGGACCGGCGCGTCGCGTGGGCGGTCGAGCAGGTTGTGGGCCTCCCGGTCGCCCGTGAGCCGGCGCTCCAGGAACGGCCACAGGTACAGCAGGCCGAAGGTCACCCCGGGCAGGAGGGCGCCCGGGAAGAAGGGGTTGGCGACGGTGTGGCCGAAGGCCCGGATCTCCCACCCGGGGAAGAGCCGCAGCGCCCCGTCGAGCCAGCCCACGTACCAGTCGGGCTGGGAGCCGGCGGTGGCGGCCGACGCCTGGGCCGGGTCGTAGGGGCCGTACAGCCACACCGGGTTGATCTGAGCCAAGCCCCCGAGGGCGGCCAGCACGGCGGTGACGATGAAGAACAGGCCCACCGACTTGGCCGCGTACGACGGCCACAGCCTGGACCCCTCGATGTTGTCCTCGGTGCGGCCCGGGCCCCTGAACTGGGTGTGCTTCTGGCGCCAGAGGATGGCCAGGTGGGCGCCCAGGAGCCCGGCGATGGCGGCGGGCAGCAGCAGCACGTGGAGGACGTAGAACCGGGTGATGAACTCGGTGTTGGGGAACTCGCCGCCGAAGAACAGGAAGGCCAGCCACTCCCCCGCCACCGGGATGGACAGGGCGATCGAGTACCCCACCCGCACGCCCGTGCCCGACAGCAGGTCGTCGAGCAGCGAGTAGCCGAAGAAGCCGTTCATGATGGCCAGGACGAGCAGGGTCACCCCCACGATCCAGTTGACCTCCCGGGGCCGGCGGAAGGCGCCGGTGAAGAACACCCGGCACAGGTGCACGACCAGGGCGGCCAGGAAGACCAGGGCCGCCCAGTGGTGCATCTGGCGCATCACCAGCCCGGCCCGCACCTCGAAGCTGATGTCGAGCGTCGAGGCGTAGGCGGCCGACATGTGGGTGCCCTCGAGGGCGTGGTAGGCGCCCTCGTAGACCACCTCGTCGGACGCCGGCACGAAGAAGAACGTGAGGTAGACCCCGGTCACCACCAGGATGACGAAGCAGTACATGGCGATCTCGCCGACCATGAACGACCAGTGGTCGGGGAAGATCTTGTCGAGGGCGGTCCGGGTGAAGCTCGACGTCCCCAGCCGGTCGTCGATCCAGCGGAACAGCCGCTTGAACACCGTTAGGCCCGGTTCCAGAAGCCGGGGCCGACGGGCTCGTCGAAGTCGGCCTGGGCGATCAGGTAGCCCTCCCGGTCGACGGCCAGGGGCAGCTGGGGCAGGGAGCGGGTGGCCGGGCCGAAGCGGGGGCGGGCCCCGTCGAGCACGTCGAAGGTCGACTGGTGGCACGGGCACAGCAGCTCGTGGGTGTCGGCCTGGTAGAGGCCGACCGGGCAGCCCACGTGGGGGCAGATCTTGGAGTAGGCGACGTAGCCCCGGGGCGACCAGCTCTCCCGGCCCGGGCGGGGGGTCAGCCGGCCGTCCTGGACCCTGATGAGCACGACCGAGGAGTCGCCGGCCCGCTCCGCATTCTCGGGGAAGGCGGTGAGGGTGCCACCGACGGTCAGGGTGTCCACCCGCACCAGCCGACCCTCCTCGTCGACCAGGCGGGCGCCGGTGTGCCAGCGGGTGGTGAGCAGGTCCCGCCCGGGCGCCGGGCCCAGGGAGCGGATCGGGAAGACGGCGGCCAGGGCCAGGGCCCCGCCCGCGGCCCAGAACAGCCTGAGCACCGCCCGACGGCCGGGTTCGTCGGCCACCTCCTCCACCCGCTCCTCGACGGCCGCCCCGTCCTCGGGGTCGCCGCCCAGCTTGCCCCGGGAGCCCACCACCGCCCCCTCGGTGGAGAGGCCGCGGGCCCACAGGACGAGGGCGACGCCGATGCCTCCCAGGGCCACCGCGAGCAGTGCCCCCTCGGCCTGGGGCTGGCCGCCGCCCACGTAGACCGCGGCCAGGCCGAGGGCGGACAGGGTGCTGGCCACGAGGAGCGCGGCGATGCGGCGCTCGGCGGGCATCCCTGGTTCGGCCATACGCCCCCTAGTCCTTCGTCCCGATCCAGCGCACGGCCACCAGCATCGCTCCCAGCCCGAATACCCATGCCACAAACCCCTCGGGGATGGGGCCCAGGCGGCCGAGGCCCAGGCCGCCCCGGTCGTCGGGGTCCTTCAGGTACTCGACGTAGCGCACAATCGACGCCAGCTCCCCGTCGTCGATGGTGTCCGGGCCGAACACCGGCATCGACCCCGGCCCCACCCGGACGGCCTCCGCCACCTGGACGGGCGTCGCCCGGTTGAGGGGCGGGGCGTAGACGGCGTGGCCGAGGGCCCCGCCGGCGCCGGCCGAGCTGTGGCATGGCGCGCAGTTGTTGGCGTACAGGCGGTTGCCCTCGGGCAGGTCGCCCTGCTTCGGGTCCACGACCGGGATCGGTGGCCCGGGGCCCAGCGAGGCCACGAACGCCACCAGCTGGCGGATCTGCACCGGGTTGTACGCCACCCGCTTGCGCTCGGCCTGGGCGCGGGGCCGGTCGAGGGGCATGCGCCCGGTGGTCAGGTAGAAGTCGGCCGACGCCGCCCCCACGCCGATCAGCGTCGGGCCCCGGTCGGTCACGCCTTCGCCCTCGGCCCCGTGGCAGGTCGTGCAGGCCACCAGGTACAGCTGGCGGCCGGCCTCCACGTCGGCCGGCGCGGGCGGGGTGGCCGGCGGCCCCACCTGGGGGTGCTCGGCCGCCCCGACGCGGAGGACGCCGACGGCCAGGGCGCCGCCCACCAGGGCCAGGAGGACGAGGAGGCGGCGGGTCACCTGAGCAGGAACAGCGTGGCCCAGAGGGCGATCCACACCACGTCGACGAAGTGCCAGTAGTAGCTCACCACCTCCACCGCCGGGGTGTCGGCCGGGCCGAAGCGGCCGCTGCCGGCCCGGCCCAGCAGGAGGAGCATGGCCA
This sequence comes from Acidimicrobiales bacterium, assembly GCA_035540235.1. GTDB lineage: Bacteria > Actinomycetota > Acidimicrobiia > Acidimicrobiales > AC-14 > JBFMCT01. Next base: position 7,658 of record DATLGZ010000272.1, read on the forward strand.
GCATGCCGCCGACGACGTGCATGCCGTGGAAGCCGGTCATCACGTAGAAGGCCGAGCCGTAGGAGTGGGAGTCGATGGCGAACCCCAGCGAGGACCACTCGTGGACCTGATTGGCGATGAAGGCGGCGGCCAGGACCAGGGTGACGAGGAGCCAGCCCCGGAAGGCGGCCAGCCGGCCGTGCTCGATGGCCCGCACGGCCAGCTGCATGGACCCGCTCGAGGCGACCAGGCCGAGGGTGAACAGCCCGCTGGTGAGGACGTCGAGCTCGACGTCGTGCGGCGGCCAGTCACCCCCGGCGGTGGCCCGGAGGGTGAAGTAGGCGGCGAACAGCCCGCTGAAGAACATGAGCTCGGACGCCAGCCAGACGACGGTGCCCACTGTGAGCACCGGCGTCCGGTCGTGCGCCGGAGCCGCGACGGTGGTGTCCACCACCGCCTGTTCTACCCCAGAATCTCGATCCGCCCTTGCTCGCCCTCGGCCTGGTGGTACTTGCAGTAGAACGAGAAGAAGCCGTCGCGGGGGGCTTCCTTGACCGCCGGGATCTTCACCGACACCGTCTCGCCCGGGATGTCCATGTCGATGTCGAAGGCGGGGATCACGATGTTGTGCCGGTCCTTGGCGTCGTTGAACACGGTGAAGGTGATCTCCCGGTCGAGCGGCATCTTCAGCGTGGAGTGGTCGTAGAACGGCGCCTTGTCGTCGGTGATGACCAGGTCGGCGGTGCCCCTGCCGCCGAGCACGTTGTCGTCGTCGCTGTCGCTGCCGCAGCCCACCAGGCCGAGCAGCATCACCACGATCAGCCCGCCGAGAACCGCCCTTCTTGCTCGCACGTTGCCCCCTTCGGTCGCACCAGAGGGCGTCACTGTATGCGAAAGCCCTCGACCGCGGTGGGACGCTCCTCGATCACTTCGACGCTCTCCACGCGAGCCCGCGGCGGCCCCTGTCGACACCATCTCACCAGCTTTTCCACAGCCTTGGGGTCGCCCTGGAGCCAGGCCTCCACCCGGCCGTCGGCCCGGTTGCGGACCCAGCCCGTCACCCCGTGCCGGCGGGCCTCGCGGGCGCAGCCGTCCCGGAAGAACACCCCCTGGACCACGCCGCCGACCACGACCCGGGCGGCTCGGGTGGCCACCTCAGGCGTCGGTGCCGTCCCACTGGGGGTCGAGCTGGGCGATGAAGGTCTGGCAGCGGCGGGCCTCCTCGTCCTCCCCGATCTCGCCGGCCACCCGGGCCAGGCCGGCCAGCGACCGCAGGAAGCCCCGGTTCGGTCCGTGGCGCCAGCGCACGTAGCCCTGGCCCCGCCACCCGGACTGGCGCAGCTGGTCGAGGCCCCGGTGGTAGCCGACCCGGTAGCAGGCGTAGGCCTCGGCGGGATCCCTGGCCAGCGCCCCCAGGCGGGCCCAGGCGTCGAGGTAGCGGGGGAAGCGGGTGGCGACCGCGGCCACCGCCTCCCGGCGGGCCTCCTCGGGGGCGGCCAGGGCCGCGGCCAGCGCCTCCCGGGCCTCGGCCGGCTCGGGGTCGAGGGCGGTCTCGGGGAGGCCGGTGGACAGGTTGACGGGGTTCTCAGGCACCGGATCTCCTTGTTTGCTGCTGCTGTTGTGGGGGCGGCGGGAGCGGCCACGCGAAGGTCGAGAGGGCGTTCCACTGCTCGCCGCCGATGGACTGCCACACCCAGAACGAGGCCCCCACCGCACCGTGGCGGCGGGCCACGTCGAGGAAGCGGACGGTCTCCTCGGCGCTGGGGGCGCCGAGGCGGCCCCCCTCGGGGTAGGCGTCGTAGCCCTGGCCGATGACGTGGACCGGCTTGAGGGTGGCCAGCCGCTGGATGGACTCCAGGGCCGCCCCGCCCGGCTCCACGCAGCCCCAGTAGACCATGGGGGCGAAGGCGTCGACGTAGGGGGCGATGGCCCGGTACGGGTAGGTGCCGTTCCAGCGGGCCTCGGTGGCCCGGTACACCGTGGCCACCAGCGGCATCTCGCCCGCCGCCGGGCGGACCAGCCCCAGGTACACGGTGATGCGGCGCTCGGTGAGGACGACGCCCTCGGAGGCCAGCTCGATGTCGGGGCTGAAGCCGTCGAGGCGGGCGCCGCCGGGGCCCCGCCAGGACACGGCGTCGATGCTCCAGGCCGCGTCGGCCATGGGGTCGTGCAGGTAGGGGAAGCCCCAGCCGATGACGGCCAGGCCGGCCTTGTGGGCCTTGGGCACCAGGGCGGCCAGGTAGTCGGCCGCGTAGAAGCCGTCCCGGGAGTCGCCCACCCGGACCCACAGCTGGCGCAGGCCGGCGGTGACGGCCTTGGAGACGACGGCGTCGACGTCGCCGCCCTCGGTCTGGCGGTGCTTCCAGATCCACATGCCCTTGCCCTCGAGGACCTTGATGTCGGCCGCCATGGCCGGGGCCGGTTTGGCCGCCGGCAGCTGGGCCTCGGGCACCAGCACCGGTGGGCGCCACGAGGGCGGGCCGGTCCCGGTCCCGGG
>DATLGZ010000273.1:0-2915 GCA_035540235.1 Acidimicrobiales bacterium
TGGCGGGGGTGGCCGTGGAGCGGGCCGGCCCCGACGGCACCCGCCTGCGGCTGGACCCGGGTGTCGACGCGCTGGCCGTCCTCCAGCGGGCGGCCGCCGCCGGGCGGGTCGTCGACTTCGGCCTCGAGCTGCCCGCCCTCAGCGAGCTGTTCCGGGAGGCGGTGCGGTCATGACCGCGCCGCCTCCGGGGCGGGCCACCCACCCCGTCCTCCTCGTCACCCGGCGGGAGGTGACGGAGCGCTTACGGGCCAGGTCGTTCCTCGTCAGCACCGGCGTCTACCTGCTGGTGGCGCTGGCGGCGGTGATCGTGCCCAACCTGGTGGGCGACGACCGGCCGGCGATGACGGTGGGCGTGGCCGGCGCCGGCGCCGGGGACCTGCAGGCGGCCATCGCCCGCCTCGCCCCCTCGTTCGGCGTCGACGTGCGGGTGCGCCGGCTGGCCGACGCCACCCAGGCGGCCGAGGCCGTCACCGCCCGCACGGTGCGGGTGGCGGTGGTGGACGGGACCCGGGTCGTGTCCCGCGGCGCCGTGCCCGACGACCTGCACGTGCTGTTGAGCACCGCCGCCTACCAGGTGAGCGCGGCGGCCCGCCTGGCCGAGGCCGGCATCGGCCCGGCCGAGGCGGCCCGGTTGCTCAACCCCCAGCCCCTGGCCGTCGAGCGGCTGGAGGAGCCTCAGCCGGTGCGCGAGTCCAACCGGCCGCTGGCCCTGGCCGGGGTGCTGGTGATCTACCTGCTGCTGCTCACCTACGGCTTCACGGTGGCCAACGGCGTGCTCGAGGAGAAGTCGTCGCGGGTCTCGGAGGTGCTGCTGGGCGCCCTGCGGCCCACCCAGCTGCTGGCCGGCAAGGTGGTGGGCATCGGGGTGGTCGCCGTCGTGCAGCTGCTTCTGGTCGGGGTCCCCACCGTGGTCACCGCCCTCGCCCTGGGCTCGCTCAGCCTGCCCCGGGGCACGGGGCTGACCCTCGGCGCCGTCGTGCTGTGGGGGGTCCTCGGCTACGGGCTCTACAGCTGCATCTTCGCCGCCGCCGGGGCGGCCGCCTCCCGTCCCGAGGACGTGGGCAACGCCACCGCGCCCATCACCATCCTGATCGCCGCCACCTACTTCGTCGCCATCGCCGCCATCCAGCAGCCGGACGGGACGCTGGCCCGGGTGGTCTCCTTCGTCCCCCCCATGGCTCCCATGACCATGCTCCCCCGGGCCGCCGTCGGCCACGTGGCCCCCTGGGAGGTGCCGCTGTCGATCTTCCTGGTCCTGGTCGCGACCTACCTGACGGTGCGGCTGGGCGCCAGGGTGTATGCAGGAGGCATGCGTCGACCGGGACCGAGGCTGAAGCTGCGTGAGGCGTGGAAGGCGGCGGCGGGATGAGCGTCCGGGAAGCCGGCCCCCGCGACGCCCCCGCCGTCGTGCTCCTGCACGCCTTCCCGCTGTCGGGGGAGATGTGGCGCCCCCAGCTCGAGGGCCTGTCCGACCGGTGGCGGCTGATCGCCCCCGAGATCGTCTTCAACGAGCCGTCGGTGGACGCCGCCGCCGACCACGTCGCCGCCGTGCTCGACGAGCTGGGGCTGGCCGACGCGGTGGTGGGCGGGCTGTCGATGGGCGGCTACGTGGCCATGGCTTTCTGGCGGCGGCACCCGGCCCGGGTGCGAGCCCTGGTGCTGGCCGACACCCGGGCCGGCGCCGACACCGACGAGGTGCGGGAGCGACGGTCCCGCCAGCAGCAGCAGGTGGCCGGAGGCGACACGACGGCGGTCGTGGAGGCCATGCTCGACAGCCTCCCCGGGCCCTACACCAAGGCCAACCGGCCCGAGGTGGTGGCCGGGATCCGCCGCCTCATGGAAGCCGCCACCGCCGAGGGCATCACCGTGGCCCTGGAGGCGATGAAGCGCCGGTCCGACTCCACCGCCACACTGCCGACGGTGTCGGCGCCGGCCCTGGTCGTCGTCGGGGAGGAGGACTCGGTGTCGCCGCCGGAGGTGGCGCGGGAGATGAGCGAGATCCTCCCCACCGGCCGGCTGGCGGTCATCCCCCGGGCCGGCCACCTGTCGAGCCTGGAGGACCCGGACGCCTTCAACGCCGAGCTGGCCTCGTTCCTCGCAAGCCTGCCCTGACGCGAAACGGCGACCGGGCCCGCTGCGAGCCCGATCGCCGTCGTGCTGAGCCGTCTTGGCGAGCGCGGTCGGCGCTAGACCTGGCGGGCGCTGGCCCGGGCGTAGTTGGCGATGGTGGAGGTCACGTTCTTGACCTTGTGCACCTTCTGGGCGTGCTGGGCGACTTTGGCCACCAGCTCGTCCTCGGTCGCAGCCCGGGTCTTCCAACCACAACCCTCGGCGCCGGCGGCCCGGCAGCTGAACTCGTATGCCACGGTGTTCCTCCCTTTCGTGGAGCGTCCTCTGCTGCTGTTCGTACCCAGGTGCTGTTCGTACCCAGGTGCTGTTCGTACCCAGACGGGGCGTTGGACGCCTCCCAGACCTTTCGGGCACAGCTTCGCGCAACCCGCGCCGCTAGTGCAGGCCCGGCGGCGTACCGTGGGGCCGTGGGACCCGCCCGCTGGCTGACGGTGGCGGTCGCCGGCGCGCTGGCGCTGGCGGGGTGCTCCTCCGGCGGCCCGGCATCGGCGCCCGAGGTGGTGCAGGGGCCGGCGCCTCCTGTCGCCGGCGGCGCGGCCGGCGACGACACCCCCACCACGACCGGGCCCGCCATCGACGCCGCCCCCGTGGTGCGCACCTTCGCCGTGCCTCGCGGGTCTCGGCCTCACGACGTGGCCCCCGCAGCCGACGGCCGGTCGGTCTGGTACACGGCCCAGGGCTCGGGGGAGCTGGGCCGCCTCGACCCCGCCACCGGGGAGACCACGTCGGTGCCGCTGGGCCAGGGGTCCGCCCCCCACGGCGTGATCGTCGGCCCCGACGGCGCC
>DATLGZ010000274.1:0-6795 GCA_035540235.1 Acidimicrobiales bacterium
CGCCGGCGCCGGCTCCTCGGCCGGCGTCCACGAGTCACGCAGGGTCACGGTGCGGTTGAGCACCAGCCGGCCCGGTCCGGTGTCCACCGTGTCCACGACGAAGTAGCCCACCCGCTCCAGCTGCCAGCGGCTGCCGGGCTCGGCGGCGGCCAGGCTGGGCTCGACCACGGCGGGGAGCACCTCCAGCGACGCCGGGTTGAGGTCGGCGGCCAGGTCGCCCCCGCCCGTGCCCGGCGCGGGCGTGCGGAAGAGGCGGTCGTAGAGCCTGACCTCGGCGGGCACGCCGTGGTCGGCCGACACCCAGTGGATGACGCCCGCCACCTTGACCCCAGGTGGGGTGACCCCGACCGAGCCGGGCACGTGCGAGCAGCGCAGCTCGACGACCTCGCCTCCCTGCTCCACCACCTCGTCGCAGGTGATGAGGGGGCCGTGGCGCAGGCGCACCGTGCGCCCGGGCGCCAGCCGCTGGTAACCGGGAGGAGGGTCGCGGCGGAAGTCGTCCCGCTCTATCAGCAGGTTCCCCGAGAAGGGGATGGACCTCTCGCCCGGCTTGCCCACGTCGGGAGGGAAGTAGGGCCCGGCCAGCCGCTCCACCTCGCCCTCGGGCCAGGTGGTGACGGTGACCGGCAGGGGGCGCAGCACGCCCAGCACCCGCGGCGCCACCCAGTTGAGGTCGTCGCGCACGCAGTACTCGAGCTTGCCCAGGTCGACCACGGAGTTCACCTTGGCCACGCCGATCAGGTCGGCGAAGGCGCGGATGGCCTCGGGCCGGTAGCCCCGGCGGCGCATGCCGGCGATGGTGGGCATGCGGGGGTCGTCCCACCCCGAGACGTGGCCCGCCTCCACGAGCCGGAGCAGCAGGCGCTTGCTCATGACCGTGTAGTCGAGGTTCAGGCGGGCGAACTCGATCTGCTGAGGCCGGCTCAGCCCTCGCCTCTCCGACACCCGGGTGTGCTCGATGACCCAGTCGTACAGCTCCCGGTTGTTCTCGAACTCCAGGGTGCAGATCGAGTGGGTGATGCCCTCGATGGCGTCGGAGATGGGGTGGGCGTAGTCGTACATCGGGTAGATCGGCCACTCGTCGCCCGTGCGGTGGTGGCGGGCGTGGCGTATGCGGTAGAGGAGGGGGTCCCGCATCTTCATGTTGGGGGCGGCCAGGTCGATGCGGGCCCGCAGCACGCACGCCCCGTCAGCCAGCTCGCCCGCCCGCATGCTCCGCAAGCGGGCCAGGTTCTCCTCCGCGCTGCGGTCGCGGTAGGGGGAGGGGCGGCCGGGCTCCGTGAGCGAGCCCCGGTAGGACTTGATCTCCTCGTCGGACAGGTCGTCGACGTAGGCCTTGCCGTCGCGGACCAGGTCCTCGGCCAGCGTGTACATCTCGGCGAAGTAGTCCGACGCGTACAGGGCCCGGTCGCCGAAGGAGAAGCCGAGCCAGCGCACGTCGTACTCGATGGCGCCGACGTACTCCACGTCCTCCGTCTCGGGGTTGGTGTCGTCGAAGCGGAGGTTGCAGCGGGACCCGTAGCCGGCAGCGATGCCGAAGTTCAGGCAGATCGACTTGGCGTGGCCGATGTGGAGGTAGCCGTTGGGCTCCGGAGGGAAGCGGGTGACGACCCGCCCGCCGTGGCGCCCGGTGCGGAGGTCGTCGTCGATGATCTCCCGGATGAAGTCGGCCACCCGGCCATCGTACGGCGCGCCGCGGCCGCCCTCCCCGCCCGGCTCGCGGGGCTAGCCGCTCCAGGGTTACCCGGCGAGGAGCTCCTTGGCCCCGGTGCGCTCGGAGGTGTCCCGCAGCTTGAGCAGGGCGCGGCGCTCGATCTGGCGGATCTGCTCGCGGCTGAGGCGGAACATCGCCCCCACCTCGTCGAGGGTCCGGGGCTTGCCCCGGTCGAGGCCGTAGCGCAGGAGCACGACCCGCTTCTCCCTCTCCGTCAGCACGTCGAGCAGGCGGCCGATCTGGGCGGGCAGCATGGCCGCCGCCACCATGTCGAACGGCGACGAGGCCTCGGTGTCGGGCAGCACGTCGCCCACCTCGGTCTCGCCCTCGGGGCCGTGCGCCTCCGACATGGAGGTGACCTCCAGCGGGAAGGTGAAGGCCTCCCGCACCTTGGCGGGCGTGATCCCGGCCAGCTCGGCCAGCTCGTCGGCCGTGGGCCGGCGGCCGTGCTGGGCCTCGAACTCGGCCGACGCCCGCCGGATGCGCCCCACCAGCGCCCCCGCCTGGACGGGCAGCCGGATGGTGCGGCCGCTGTTGGCGATGGCCCGTGAGATGGCCTGGCGGATCCACCACGTGCCGTAGGTGGAGAACCGGAAGCCGCGGCGCACGTCGAACCGCTCGACGGCGTGCATCAGGCCCACGTTGCCCTCCTGGATGAGGTCGAGCAGCGAGAGCCCCGACGTGGCCGCGTACTTCTTGGCCACCGACACGACCAGCCTCAGGTTGGCCCTCACGAACTGCTCGGCCGCCACCTCGCCCTCGGCCACCTTCCGCTCCAGGTCGGACCGCTCGTCGTCGCTCAGTTGCGAGCCGCGCCGGGCCAGCGTGGCGGCCGCCTCCCGGCCGGCGAGCACGGCCGTCCCGAGCCGGGTCTCGTCGGGCTTCGAGAGCAGGGCGTAGCGACCCACGTCCCTCAGGTAGAGGCGTACGAGCTCGTCCTCGCCTCCCATGGCGGTCGAGCTGCCGTGGCTTCCCACTGCTCTTGCTGTCGCCTGGCTTCCGATCACCTGAGCTCTTCCGGTCGCCGGTTCCTGCATCCCCCCGCCTTTCCGTCCGTCGGCCTCAACTGCTGGTCAACACCGGTCCTGCGTGGTTCGTTCCCGTGACGGGTATCTACCCATCCGTGGAACGAGCAAGCGACAAGCACGGCCCCCTTCTCGACGAGCAGCTCGAGCACGAGACCCGCTCGATGGTGCAGGGGGCGCCGGTGGAGGCGCGGTCCCAGGAGAGCAGGGAGCAGGAGGGGCCGGCGGAGGGGGACCCAACGCCCGACTCGCGCCTGGCGGGTGGACGAGCCCAGCAGTCCGAGCACTGGCCGACCGACGACGAGCTCGAGGCCCGGGCCGAGCTGGCCCGCCACATCGAGCCGTCCGTGTTCCCCGCCGACCGGGCCGCCCTCGTGGCCAGCGCCCGCCGCCAGCACGCCCCCGGCTGGGTCCTCGACAACCTCGACGCCCTGCCCGACGGGCGGCGCTACGAGACCACGGAGGCGGTATGGGAGGCCCTCGGCGGCTCCCGGGAGGCCCGCCGGGCCTGACCCGTAGGAGGCTGGTGTCTTTCGCGTTCGGCGCTCTGCGCCGAGCGGCCGACCTGCCCTTGACCAGCGCCTTTGCGGTGCCTGATGGCCGCCAACTGGGCGGTCGGCCGCTGAGGGAGGGGTTCAGACACCAGCCTCCTAGACTGCCGCTCCGTGGGCGACGGGGAGGGGGCGCAGGAGGAGGGGCTCGACCGAATCTTCACCGTCCCCAACGCCCTCTCGGTCATCCGGCTCTGCCTCATCCCCGTCTTCCTGTGGCTGCTGTTCGGGCGTGACAGCCGGGTGGGGGCGGCCCTCCTACTGGGCGGCCTGGGCGCCACCGACTGGGTCGACGGGTTCGTCGCCCGCCGGTACAACCAGGTCACGACCCTCGGCAAGGTGCTCGATCCCACCGCCGACCGCCTGCTGCTGGGCGTGGCGGTGGTCGCCATCCTCGTTGACGGATCCGTCCCGGCGGCGGTGGCCGTGCCCGTGCTCGTCCGGGAGGCGCTGGTCGGGGGGGCGGTGGTGGTCCTGGCCGCCCTGGGCGCCCGCCGCATCGACGTGACGTGGGCCGGCAAGGCGGGCACGTTCGCCCTGATGTTCGCCTTCCCCCTCTTCCTCGCCGGCAACGACCAGGGCTTCGGTCCCCACGAGGCGGTGCGCGCCCTGGCGTGGGTGTTCGCCGTGGTGGGCCTCGCCCTCAGCTGGTACGCGGCGGCCCGCTACGTGCCGCTCGCCCGCCGGGCGCTGGCCGAGGGGAGGGCGTTCAGGGAGCGGCCCGCGCCCGGGTAGGGTCGCGCTGCGATGAAAGCCGTCATCATGGCCGGGGGCGAGGGCACCCGGTTGCGGCCGCTCACGTCCAACCAGCCCAAGCCGCTGATGCCGCTGGCCAACCGGCCGATGATGGAGCACGTCGTGAAGCTCCTCACCCGTCACGGCTTCGACGAGGTGCTGGTGACGCTGGCCTTCCTCCCCCAGACCATCCGCACCTACTTCGGCGACGGGTCGGAGTTCGGAGTGCGGATGGCCTACGCCACGGAGGAGTCGCCGCTGGGCACCGCCGGCTCCGTGCGCAACGCCATGGCCCAGCTCGACGACACCTTCTTGGTCATCTCCGGCGACGTCCTGACCGACATCGACCTGACCGCCGTCGTGGAGTTCCACAAGGAGCGGCAGGCGTTCGCCACCCTCGCCCTCAAGTCGATGGAGAACCCGCTCGAGTTCGGGATCGTCATCGCCCGCGAGGACGGGTCGATCGAGCGCTTCCTGGAGAAGCCCACATGGGGGCAGGTGTTCAGCGACACCGTCAACACCGGCATCTACGTGCTGGAGCCGCAGGTGTTCGACTACATCCCCGAGGGGGAGCAGGTCGACTTCAGCGAGCACGTCTTCCCCAAGCTGCTGGCCGACGGCAAGACGCTGGTGGGCCACGTCGCCGACGGCTACTGGGAGGACGTGGGGACGCTCGAGGCCTACCTCAAGGCCCACCGCGACGTGCTGCGGGGAAAGGTCGACATCGAGATCCCCGGGTTCCGGGTGGCGGAGGGGGTGTGGCTGGGTGAGGGGGCCGAGGTCGACCCCGCCGCCAACGTGGAGGGCCCGGCCATCGTCGGCGACTTCTGCCGCGTCGAGGCCGGCGCCCACCTCGGGCAGTACACGGTGCTGGGGGCCAACGTGATGGTGCGGGCCGACGCCGACCTCGAGCGCAGCGTGGTCCACGACAACGCCTACCTGGCCAACGCGGTGAGGCTGCGGGGGACGGTGGTCGGACGGTCGAGCGACCTGCGCGCCCACGCCCGCTGCGAGGAGGGGGTCGTGCTCGGCGACGACTGCTTCGTGGGCGCCCATGCCGTCATCAACCCGGGGGTGAAGATCTACCCCTTCAAGACGGTGGAGCAGGGCGCCATCGTCAACTCCTCGATCGTGTGGGAGTCACGAGGGTCGAGGAACCTCTTCGGCCGCTTCGGCGTGAGCGGGCTGGCCAACGTGGACGTCACGCCCGAGCTGGCGTGCCGGGTGGCCATGGCCTACGGGACCACCATGAAGCGGGGCCGGACGGTCACCACGTCCAGGGACTCCAGCCGGGCGGCCCGGGCCCTCAAGCGGGCCATCCACGCCGGCCTCAACGCCACCGGGGTCAACGTCGACGACCTGGAGATGGCGCCCGTGCCCGTGACCAGGTTCCAGGTGCGGGCCCAGAACAACCGGGGCGGCATCACCGTGCGGCTGGCGCCCGGCGATCCTCAGTCGGTCACCATCCGCTTCTTCGACGCCGACGGCACCGACCTCGACGAGGGGGCACAGCGCAAGATCGAGCGCTACCTCCACCGCCAGGACTTCCGCCGGGCGTTCGCGGCCGAGATCGGCGACCTCGGCTTCGCCCCCCGGGCGCTGGAGAACTACACCGCCTCGTTGATCAAGTCGGTCGACGTGGAGGCCATCCGGGCGGCGGCCTACCGGGTGGTGATGGACTACGCCTACGGGTCTACGTCGCTGCTCATGCCGGCCGTGCTGGCCAAGCTGGGGGGCGACGTGCTGGCCGTCAACCCCTACGCCTCCACCGCCGGGGCGACCGCCTTCGACCCGGCGGTGCACACCCACCGGGTGGCCCAGCTCGTCCGCACCGCCAACGCCCACCTCGGGGCGGTCATCGACCCCGACGGCGAGCACATCTTCCTCATCGACGACGAGGGCCACGTGCTCAGCCATGACGAGGCCCTGCTCGCCCTCGTCACCCTGGTCGCCTCCACCCGCAAGGGGGCCCGCATCGCCGTGCCGGTCGCCGCCAGCCGGGTGGTGGAGCGCATCGCCGCCGAGCACGACGCCGAGATCGTCTGGACCAAGCTGTCGGCCGCCCACCTGATGGACACGGCCGAGACCGACGACATCGCCCTGGCCGCCAGCCAGGACGGGGGCTTCATCTTCCCCGACTTCCTGCCCGCCTACGACGCCACCGCCACGCTCGTGAAGCTGCTCGAGCTGCTGGCCCGCGCCGGGGCGCCGCTGTCGAAGGTCGTGGCCGATCTGCCGCCGGTGCACATCGCCCACGAGTCGGTGGTCACGCCCTGGGAGGAGAAGGGCACCGTCATGCGGCTGATGGTCGAGCGCATGAAGGACCGCGAGCTGGTGCTGGTGGACGGCGTGAAGGTCCTGCACGACGACGGGTGGGCCCTCGTGCTGCCCGATCCCGACGAGCCCGTCACCCACGTCTGGGCCGAGGGCGGCAGCGAGGCCGAGGCCCGCAACCTGGCCCAGGAGTACGCCCGCCGCATCCGCCAGATGCTCCGCTAGGCGCTTGCCGCCTCCGATCGACAACATGTTGTCGATGTGCAAGCGCTTCCGACCGCGCGAGCGCCAGCGAGCCGGGCGGGGATGGGGGAGCACGGCGCAGCCGTGCGGCGGGGGCGCAGCCCCCGAGGGGAGTAGGCGCTGGCCCAAACCGGATCGACAACCTTGTCGGTGGCAAGCGCCTCCGACCGCGCGAGCGCCAGCGAGCCGGGCGGGGATGGGGGAGCACGGCGCAGCCGTGCGGCGGGGGCGCAGCCCCCGAGGGGAGTAGGCG
>DATLGZ010000275.1:0-1731 GCA_035540235.1 Acidimicrobiales bacterium
AGGGACCGGAGCGCAGCGGAGGGCCTTGAGGCCGACCTTCGAGCCGGCTGCTACCTGCCCGGCGGAACGATGGGCCTTGTCCTACAAGGCTTCGCGCCCCCACCCGCCTGTACTCACAGCCACATCGATGCCGGGAGAGCCCTATTTCCTCGACCCGCCCCAGATCTCCGTCGCCGGCGGCTCCGACGTCCCCGGCTGGGTGCTGCTGGGGGCGGGGGTGGCGCTCGGCATGGGCGTGGCCATGGTGGCGGCCTACGGCATCTCCCGCCGGTCCCGCACCGCTCCCACCGCCCAGCGCGTGGCCGGCTAGGACGGATCCCTGACCGGCCGGTGGGCGGTCAGGGGCGCCGCCGGCGGCCCCAGCGGCCGACGGGGCGGTCCATGGGCGCCGCCGAAGGGGCGGAGGGCGGGGCGGCCGCCGCCCCTTCGACCATCCAGACCTCCTCGTCGGCGCTGACGCTGAGCTTGGTGGGGCCGAGGAGGTGGTTGCGGGCGTCCATCTGCACGGTGTCGAGGATGCCGCCGAAGAAGTCGCGGATGGGCACGAACTGCACGCGCATCACGGTGAAGACCTGGTCGCGGGGCGGTACGGCGGTGGGGCTGTAGCCCCGGAAGAACGTCTCGCCGACCTGCAGGTCGCGGGCGGGCTTCGATCGCACCGCCGCCGATCGTATCGGTCGGGGGGCGAGGAAGCCGGAGGCGGCCCCACCTGGCGCCCCGCCGGTTCCCGCTTTGGGACAGGGTCGCCGGTACTGTGGGACCGAAGCGCAGGCCGAGTCGGATCGTGGGGGTTGGTAACGGGTGGCAGAGGTCGAGATCGGGATCGGGAAGTCAGGCCGGCGGGCGTACGGGTTCGACGACATCGCCATCGTGCCCAGCCGCCGCACTCGTGACCCCGAGGACGTCGACATCTCCTGGGAGATCGATGCCTTCACCTTCGACCTGCCGGTGATGGGGGCGGCCATGGACGGGGTGGTGAGCCCCGCCACCGCCATCGCCATGGGCAAGCTGGGCGGCGTCGGCGTGCTCAACCTGGAAGGGCTGTGGACCCGCTACGACGACCCCGACCCGCTGTTCGAGGAGATCGCCGAGCTGCCGGCCGACAAGGCCACCCTCCGCATGCAGGAGATCTACTCCGAGCCGATCAAGCCCGAGCTGATCGGGCGGCGCATCCGGGAGATCAGGGACTCGGGCGTCGTCTCGTGTGCGTCCGTGACCCCTCAGCGCACCGAGCAGTTCTCTCCGTTCATCCTCGAGGCCGAGCTCGACCTGCTGGTCATCCAGGGCACGGTGGTGTCGGCCGACCACGTGTCGAAGTCGGTGGAGCCACTCAACCTCAAGCGGTTCATCCGGGAGTTCGAGATCCCCGTGATCGTGGGCGGGTGCGCCTCCTACCACGCCGCCCTCCACCTCATGCGCACCGGCGCGGTGGGCGTACTGGTGGGGGTGGGCCCGGGCCACGCCTGCACCACCCGCGCCGTGCTGGGCGTCGGCGTCCCCCAGGCTACCGCCATCGCCGACGCGGCCGGGGCCCGCATGCGCCACCTCGACGAGACGGGCGTGTACGTGCAGGTCATCGCCGACGGCGGCATGAGCACGGGCGGCGACATCGCCAAGGCCATCGCCTGCGGGGCCGACGCGGTGATGATCGGCTCGCCCCTCGCCGCCGCCCAGGAGTCGCCGGGCCGGGGCCACCACTGGGGCATGGCCACGTTCCACCCCACCCTCCCC
>DATLGZ010000276.1:0-3509 GCA_035540235.1 Acidimicrobiales bacterium
CCCTACCACCTCGGCCAGGGCCACGGCCACGTCGCCCCCGCCGGCGCCCACGTCGACGCACCGCCAACCCTCGCGCAGGCCCAGGCGGTCGAGGGCGGTGGACAGCGGCCGCCGGTAGACGTCGTTGCGGAGCCCGAGCTCGATCACGAATGCCAACACTCTCCGAGGGGAAAAAACCACGCTGAGTCTGGCGCAACCGGGCCGGGCTCGCTCACAATGAGTCGAACGACCTATTGACACCCGACCATTGACACCCAACCAGGAGGCACGGGCCGGTGCGAGTGGCAGAGCTGCAGATCTGGGAGGAGCCCCGAGAGCTTTGGCTCCGTTCGATGTTAGTGGTGGCGATCCTGCTGCTCAACGTCTTCGACGTGCTGACCACCGAGACCATGCTGGCCCGGGGCGGCACGGAGATGAACCCGCTGTCCGCCTGGCTGATCCACAACGAGATCCTCCCCCACACCAAGCTGTCGGTGTGCGCCTTCATCGCCGTGGCGGCGGCCGCTGCCGCCGGCCGCCGGAGGGTGTCCAACCTGCTGATGATGGTGGCCAGCTTCTACCTGGTCGTGGTGGCCGGCAACTCCGTCCAGCTTCTCATCCACGGCTGATCCGGGGCTGAGCCCGACCGCCGCCTTCGGGCCCCGCCGGACCACTCACCCGGCCGCCGCCGGGTTCGACACCAGCGCCGGCGCCTACGAGCGGGCCCGCCCCTCCTACCCGCCCGACGCGGTGGCCACCCTGGCCGCCGAGCTGGGCCTGGCGCCGGGGCGGACCGTCGTCGACCTCGGCGCCGGCACCGGCAAGCTGACCCGCCTCCTCGTCCCGACTGGCGCCCGCGTGGTGGCGGTCGAGCCGTCGGGAGGGATGCGGGCCGAGCTGGAGCGGGCCGTGCCGGCCGCCGAGGTCCTCGACGGCACGGCCGAGGCCGTGCCCCTGGAGGACGGGGCGGCCGCCGCCGCCGTCGCCGCCCAGGCCTTCCACTGGTTCGACGGCGACCGGGCCCTCGCCGACATCGCCAGGGTGCTGGCGCCGGGCGGCGGGCTCGGCCTGATCTGGAACGTGAGGGAGCGGACGGTGGAGTGGGTGGCCCGCCTGGCCGACGTGATCGAGCCCTACCGCCACGGCGTGCCGACGTACCGGGCGGGCGATTGGAAGGCCGCCTTCGGGCGCACGCAGCGCTTCGGACCCCTCCAGCGCCGCTCGTTCCCGTTCACGCACGAGACCGACGCCGCCACCATGGTCGCCCGGGTCGCCTCCATCAGCTGGGTCGCCGCCCTTCCCGAGGCGGAGCGGGCGGTGGTGCTCGACCGGGTGCGGGCCCTGTTCGACGGCATGCCCGAGCGCTTCCCCGTCCCCTACCGCACCGACGTGTGGTGGTGCCGGTTGCGGTCCTGAGCGGCATCGCCGCAGCAGCGGGCCCCCCTCGCCCGGACGGCGCGCCCGTTCAGTAGCGTCGGCGCCCATGGCCGGCGCTGTCGAGGACCCGCTGGGGCCCGAGGCGCCCGTGGGCGCCACCTTCGACGAGGCCCGCTTCCGGTCGGTCCTCGGCCACTTCGCCACCGGTGTGACGGTCGTGGCCGGGGTGGACGGGGGTGAGCCGCTGGGCCTGTCGGTCAACTCCTTCACGTCGGTCTCCCTCGACCCGCCCCTCGTCGCCTTCTGCGCGGCCAGGTCGTCGTCGACGTGGCCCCGCCTCCGCTCGGTCGGGGCCTTCACCGTCAACGTCCTGGCCCAGCACCAGGAGTACCTCAGCCGGCGCTTCGCGGCCCGCGACCGGGACAAGTTCCGGGGGCTGCGATGGTGGGCCGCCCCCTCCGGCGCTCCCGTCATCGACGAGGTCCTGGCCTGGATCGACTGCACGCTGGAGGCGGAGTACGGCGCCGGCGACCACATGATCGTCGTGGGACGGGTACAGGAGCTCGACGTCGCCGTCGAGGGCCGCCCGCTGATCTTCTACCGAGGGGGATATGGGCGCTTCGAGCCTTGAGATCGAGCAGTGCGAGTCCATCGTGGGGGTGGTGATCGTCCACCCCATGAGCCACGGCGACGACCGGGGGCGGTTCACCGAGACATACCGGCGGTCGTGGTTCCCCGAAGGCCGGGAGATGGTGCAGGGCAACCGGTCAGACAAGCAGGCGGGCAGCGCCGTCGGCCTCCACTACCACCTCCACCAGGCCGACTACTGGTACGTGACCCGTGGGGTGGCCCGGGTGGTGCTGCACGACCTGAGGGACGGATCGCCCACCGACGGGGCCACCTTCACCCTCGACATCGGCGACGGCAACCAGGTGGGCGTCTACATACCACCCGGCGTGGGGCACGGCTTCGCCGCCCTGACCGACCTGACCATGACCTACCTGGTCGACCAGTACTACAACCCCGACGACGAGCTGGGGGTGGCGTGGGACGACCCGGACGTGGCCGCCGACTGGGGCCTGCGAGAGCCCGTCCTCTCCGCCCGGGACCGGTCGAACCCTCGCCGGGCCGACCTGCCGGCGGAGCGGCGGCCGCGCTACCCGGCGGCGCTGAGCACGTAGCGGTCGACGGCCTCGGGCCCCACCAGCCGGGTGCGGACGTTGCCCGAGGAGTCGGCCAGCAGCACCGTGGGGGCGCGGCGGACGCCCATCGCCCCCGCCAGCTCGCGTTCCTCGGTGGCGTCGACCCGCACGATCCGCGCATCGGGGTCGTGAGCCCGCAGCCGCTCCTCCACCGGCCCGCACGTGGCGCACCACGGGGTGGTGAACAGGACCCAGGTGCGGTGCGCCCCCGCCACCAGCGCCGGGGGCAGGGCGGTGGCCGGCGCCGGGCGGGCGTCCAGCCGCTGGAGCCGGCGGCGGTGGAGGAGGGGGGCGACGGCGAAGGCGGCGACCAGGACGGCGACGACGAGCAGGCGAACGGTCACGGGGGCCTCCTCAGCCCGCCAGCTGCACGCCGCGGCGGCGGGCGGAGAAGAGCCAGATCTCGCAGCCGACGCACAGGCCGGTGGTGGCCGACAGCCCGGCCAGGGCGGCCACCATCAGGGCCAGCACCCAGCCCAGCCCGGGCGCGCCGGCCAGGAAGGCCACCGACGCGGCGCTGAGCACGACCACCCCCAGGGTGGCCGCGAAGCGGGGCGGCCGGGGGTCCTCCAGCACCTTGGGTGGGCCGAGGCGGGGCCGGACGACGTCGGCGTACAAGCGGAGGAAGGGCCCGTAGCGGCTGCCGCCCGCGGCGGTGAGCAGCAGCACCACCGCGAAGGCGGGCACCACCGGCCGCCAGTCGAGCAGGAACCCCGCCAGCACGGCGACCGCCAGCACGGCCTGGTTGAACCGCGGGCCACGCGGGTCGATCGGCTTGGGCGGCGGGGCGACGGCCATGTCGGAATTCTAAACCCGACTCGGCAGGTCGTAAATTCCGGGGATGCTCACCGGCAAGGTCGTGATCGTGCCCCTCGGCGTGGACGGCCACGCCCTGGCCCGCCGGCTGGCGGCGGGCGGGGCGACGGTCGTGCTGGTGGCGGGGGAAGGAGA
>DATLGZ010000277.1:0-6322 GCA_035540235.1 Acidimicrobiales bacterium
GCCCCAACGACCCGCCGCTGGCAGAGCCGCCCACCACCAAGCTCTTCGTCGCCATCTCCACCGACGGCGGGCGCACGTGGGCGCAGGACGTGGAGATCGCCCGGGCCGACGACGCCAGTGAGCCGATGCCGCTCTACGACCGCGAGCGGGGCCGGTTCCACGTCGTGTGGCACGACAACCGTGACAACGAGCTCGATGTCTACTACTCGTCGTCGGCGGACGGCACCCAGTGGAGCACGCCCAAGCTGCTCAACGACGACATGCGGGGCACCCGCGTGGGCCAGCACTACCCCCGCATCGCCATGAGCCCCAACGGCCGCATCGACGTGGCCTGGTACGACTGGCGCGACGACCCCTTCCCGCCCCCCACGGTGGGCACGGGCCAGACGCTGCGGCTCTTCACCAACCGGGGCCGGATGGCCAGCGTCTACATGACCAGCTCGCGCGACGGGGGCGAGACGTGGGCGGCCAACGTGAAGGTGAACGACACGCCCATCGACCGCACCATCGGCACCTGGATCAACAACATCGACGTGATGTCGCCGGTGGCCATCGCCTCGGACGACCGGGGCGCGGTCGTGGCCTGGTCGGACACCCGCAACGGCAACTCCATCAGCCAGGCCCAGGACATCTTCACCGCCACGGTGACCTTCGGGGAGGCGGCGGCCGCCCGCCGGGTCACCAGCCTGCAGGCCGGCCTGGCCGGCGCCCTGTTCGGGCTGGGCCTGGCCATGTGCCTGGCCGTGCTCCTCGTGCGGCGGCAGGCGCCCCCGGCCGCCGAGCGGCGGTCGGAGCCGGCCAAGGAGCCCGTGAGCTAGGGGATCACCTCGACCACCGAGTCGAAGCCCGACAGCTGGAGCAGGCGGGAAGCGTTGGGCGAGGGGGTGCGGACCACGAGGTCGCCGCCGCGCTCTCGCAGCTCCCGGACGGCCACGATGAGGGCGTGGAGGCCGGTGGAGTCGATGAAGTCGGTCTCGGCCATGTCTACGGTGACGTGGCCCGTGCCCTGGCCGGCCAGCTCGAGGAGACGGGATTCGAGCTGGGGCGCGGTCTGGAGGTCGAGCTCGCCGGTGACCCTGACGACGGCTCTGCCATCGGCGCTGTCGACGAGGAGGCGGAAGGTTCGGGGAATGCCGTTCATGCTCCCATCCGGTGGTGGCGTGTAGTAGTCGCGGCGGACGGGCTGGCTCGTCAACCCGGTACATCTTCGCGCGTTGCCCTGCCGAACGTTTGTTCGTAAGGTAGCGGCGTGCCCTACGCCGAGCTGCACTGCCACTCGGCCTTCAGCTTCCTCGACGGCGCCTCGCCGCCCGAGGAGCTGGCCGAGGAGGCGGCCCGGCTCGGGCTGGAGGCCCTGGCCCTCACCGACCACGACGGCTTCTACGGCGTGGTCCGCTTCGCCGAGGCGGCGGGCGCCCTGGGCCTGCCCACCGTGTTCGGGGCCGAGCTCACCCTCGACCTGCCCCGGCGGGGCGGCGGGCATCGCCTCGCCGACCCCGACGGCCGCCACCTCGTCGTCCTCGCCCGTGACCCCGCCGGCTACGCCCGCCTGGCCCGGGCGCTGTCGGCGGCCCACCTGGCGGCGGGGGAGAAGAACGCCCCCAAGTGCACTCTGGCCGACCTGGCCGGCGCCCACGCCGGCCGTTGGCTGGTCCTCACCGGCTGCCGCAAGGGCACGGTGCCGGCCGCCCTGGCCGCCGACGGCCCCGCCGCCGCCGCCCGAGAGCTGGCCGCCCTGATCGACGCCTTCGGGCGGGACAACGTGGCCGTCGAGCTGTGGGGCCACGGCGACCCCCTCGACTCGGTCCGCAACGACGCCCTGGTGGCGCTGGCCGCCCGGGCCGGGGTCGACGTGGTGGCCACCAACAACGTCCACTACGCCACGCCCGCCCGCCGGCCTCTCGCCACCGCCCTCGCCGCGGTGCGGGCCCGCCGCTCCCTCGACGAGATCGACGGCTGGCTTCCCCCGGCCGCCACCGCCCACCTGCGCGCCGGAGGGGAGCAGGCCCGCCGCTTCGCCCGCTACCCCGGAGCGGTGGAGCGGGCGGCCGAGCTCGGCCGGGCGTGCGCCTTCGACCTCCGGCTGGTGGCGCCCAAGCTGCCCGACTACCCCGTCCCCCCCGGCCACACCGAGATGACGTGGCTGCGGGAGCTCACCCGGCGGGGGGCGGCCCGCCTCTATCCCGCCAACGGCAAGGCCCTCGACCAGATCTCCCACGAGCTGCGGGTCATCGAGGAGCTGGGGTTCCCCGGCTACTTCCTCATCGTGTGGGACATCGTCGAGTTCTGCCGGCGCAACGACATCTACTGCCAGGGCCGGGGGTCGGCGGCCAACTCCGCCGTCTGCTACGCCCTGGGCATCACCAAGGCCGACGCGGTCGGCCTGGGCCTGCTCTTCGAGCGGTTCCTCTCCCCCGAGCGTGACGGCCCTCCCGACATCGACCTCGACATCGAGCACGAGCGGCGGGAGGAGGCCATCCAGTACGTCTACGAGCGCTACGGGCGGGAGAACGCGGCCCAGGTGGCCAACGTCATCACCTACCGGCCCAAGTCGGCGGTGCGGGACATGGGCAAGGCCCTGGGCCACCCGCCGGGGGCGCTGGACGCGTGGTCGAAGCAGGTGGATGCGTGGTGGATGGCGGAGGTCGACCCGGGCCAGACCGACATCCCCGCGCCGGTGCTGGAGCTGGCCCGCCAGGTCGAGGGGTACCCGAGGCATCTCGGCATCCACTCCGGGGGCATGGTGATCTGCGACCGGCCGGTGGTGGAGGTGTGCCCGGTGGAGTGGGCCCGGATGCCGGGCCGCACCGTGCTGCAGTGGGACAAGGACGACTGCGCGGCGGCCGGCCTGGTCAAGATCGACCTGCTCGGCCTGGGCATGCTCACCGCCCTCCACCTGGCCGTCGACCTCATCCGTGAGCACCACGGCGCCGAGGTCGACCTGGCCACCATCCCCCAGGACCCGGCCGTGTACGACATGCTCTGCCAGGCCGACTCGGTGGGTGTGTTCCAGGTGGAGAGCCGGGCCCAGATGGCCACCCTGCCCCGGCTCAAGCCCCGCACGTTCTACGACCTGGTGGTGGAGGTGGCCCTGATCCGCCCCGGTCCCATCCAGGGCGGGTCCGTCCACCCCTACATCCGCCGCCGCAACGGCACCGAGCCGGTCACCTACCTCCACCCCCTGCTGGAGAGGTCGCTGGCCAAGACCCTGGGTGTGCCCCTGTTCCAGGAGCAGCTGATGCAGATGGCCATCGACGTGGCCGACTTCACCCCCGGCGAGGCCGACCAGCTCCGCCAGGCCATGGGCTCGAAACGCAGTCACCGGCGCATGGAGGCGCTGAAGGGGCGGCTGTACGGCGGGATGGCGGCCAAGGGGATCGTGGGGGCCACGGCCGACGCCATCTACGACAAGCTGGCCGCCTTCGCCGACTTCGGCTTCCCCGAGAGCCACTCGGTCAGCTTCGCCTACCTGGTCTACGCGTCGGCGTGGATCAAGCTGCACTACCCGGCCGCCTTTCTGGCCTCGCTGCTCAACGCCCAGCCCATGGGCTTCTACTCGCCCAACACGCTGGTGGCCGACGCCCGCCGACAC
This sequence comes from Acidimicrobiales bacterium, assembly GCA_035540235.1. GTDB lineage: Bacteria > Actinomycetota > Acidimicrobiia > Acidimicrobiales > AC-14 > JBFMCT01. Next base: position 3,593 of record DATLGZ010000277.1, read on the forward strand.
GGCGTGGAGGTGCGGGGGCCGGACGTCAACGCCTCCGCCGCCGCCGCCACCCTCGAGTGTGCAGAAATACCCACATATGACGTAAATCCGCACACGAAGGCCGGGGATGGGGCCCCGGCCGGGCAGACAGGCATCGTCCGCCTCGGGCTCAAGGAGGTCCGCAACCTGGGGGACGAGATGGCGGAGAGGATCGCCGCCGCCCGCCCGTATGCGTCGATGGAGGACCTGGTGCGGCGGACGGGCGTGGGGCTGCCCGCCCTGGAGGCCCTGGCCACCGCCGGCGCCTTCGGCGAGTGCTTCGGGCTCGACCGGCGCCAGGCCCTGTGGGCGGCGGGGGCGGTGGCCCAGGCGTCCGACGCCCGCCTGCCGGGCGTGGTGGTGGGCACGGAGGCCCCGCCCCTGCCCGCCATGTCCGAGCCCGAGACCACCGCCGCCGACCTGTGGGCCACCGGCATCGCCGCCGGCAGCCACCCCGTGCAGTACGCCCGCCCCGCCCTCGACGCGGCCGGGGCGGTCCCGGTGGCGGCCCTGGCCGGCCTGCCTCACGGCCGGCGGGTGGCGGTGGGCGGGATCGTCACCCACCGCCAGCGCCCGGCCACGGCCCAGGGCACGATCTTCGTCAACCTGGAGGACGAGACGGGCATGGCCAACGTGATCTGCTCGGCCGGGGTGTGGGCCCGCCACCGCCGGCTGGCCCGCACCGCCCCCGCCCTGCTCGTCCGGGGCCGGCTGGAGAGGGCCGAGGGGGCCGTCAACCTGGTGGCCGAGCGCATGGAGGCGCTGCCCCTGGCCACCCGCTCACCGCGGTCCCGGGACTTCCGCTGACCGTGCCCGCCTCTGGGCCGGCGTCCCTTTGAACCCGCGGCCGGTCCCGCCCGTAGAAACGGCATGACCTCCTCCAGCCACCTCAACCGCCTGGGCCGCCGCCTCGCCGCCCCTGCCCTCGCCGCCACCCTGGCCCTCACCGGGGCGGCGTGCGCCGACGACGACAGCCCGGGCGAGGCGGGCGCCCCCACCACCGCGCCCGCAGGCGGCGCCACCACCGTCCCGCAGCTGACCGCGCCGGCGGGCAACACCATCACCATCCAGAACTTCACGTTCATGGGGATCGACAGCGCCCGGGCCGATGCCCAGTTCAGGGTCGTGAACCAGGACTCGGTGCCCCACACCGTCAGCGCCGTCGACGGCTCGTTCAAGTTTGAGGTGGCGGGCGGCCAGACCGCCAACTTCCCCCGCACGCTGGCCGCCGGCAGCTACCCGATCCGCTGCGACATCCACCCCACCATGACAGGCACGCTGGTCGTCAGGTGACCCGCCCCCGCGCCCAGGCGGCCAGCGGCGAGATCCGGAAGGCGACCTCGAACCACACCCGCTTGCCGGTGGGGAGGTGGTCGACGCCCCAGTCGCGGGCCAGTTCGTCGACGATGCACATGCCCCGGCCGCCGGGATCCATGGGTTCGGGGTTGCGCCGTACCGGGACCTCGGGGCTCACGTCGTAGACCTCGACTCGCACCGACCCTCGGTGGATGCGCACCACCAGGTCGGGGCCCTCGTCGGCCCCCACCGCCCGGGCGTGGACCAGGGCGTTGGTGACGACCTCGCTGGTGAGCAGCTCGACGGTGTCCACCGCCTTCTGGTTGACGTGGCGGTGCATCAGCACGTCGCGCACGAAGCGGCGGGCGGCGCCGACGCTCGTGGGTGACGATGGAAGCGTCGTCTTCGTCTCGATGCCCGCAAAGCGTAACGGCCTGGTGAGGCGCTACTCGACCGTTTCAGCGGCGGTGGAGAACGGGAACACCCCGGGGGTGGCCAGCCTCACTCACGACGCGGTGGTGGTCGGCGGCGGCCCCGCCGGCCTCAGCGCCGCCACCTGGCTGGCGCGCCATCGCCGCCGGGTGGCGCTGGTGGACGGGGGCGAGCGCCGCAACCGGTGGGTGGAGCACACACACGGCTACCTCGGCCTCGACCCCGTCGAACCGGCCCAGCTGGTGGCGACGGCGCGCCACGCCCTGCTCGCCTACCCCACGGCGGAGATCTGCGAGGCGGCGGCCACCTCCGCCCGGCGGCGGCCCGACGGCACCTTCGGCGTCAGCACCACCGGCGGCGACTTCGTGACCCGCCGGCTGGTGCTGGCCACCGGGGTGGAGGACTCCTTCCCCGACGTGGACGGCTTCTTCGACCACTACGGGGCGAGCGTCTTCCACTGCCCGACCTGCGACGGCTACGAGGCACGGGACCGGCGGGTGGTGGCCTTCGGGTGGAGCGAGCACGTGGCCGCCTTCGCCCTGGGCCTGCTCGACTGGGCGGCCGAGGTGACCGTCGTCACCGACGGGAGCCGGTTCGAGGGCGACGCCGCCTGCCGGGCCGCCCTCGCCCGCAACGAGGTGGCCGTGCTGGAGGACGACGCGGTGGCCCTGCTGGGCCGGCGGGGCGCGCTCGAGGGTGTGCGGCTGCGGGGTGGGGCGACGGTGCCGTGCGAGCTGGCGTTCTTCTCCATCGCCCACCGCCCTCGCAGTGAGCTGGCCGTCCACCTGGGGTGCGCCCTCACCGGCGAGGGCTGCATCGTCGTCGACGGTGACCAGGAGACCACCGTGCCCGGCGTCTACGCCGCCGGCGACGTGGCCCCCGGGATCCAGATCGTCCAGGTGGCGGCGGCGCAGGGCGCGGTGGCCGGCGTGCGCTGCGCCCTCTCGCTGCGGGGCCACCCCGCCGGCCCCGACGCCCCTGAAC
>DATLGZ010000278.1:0-6139 GCA_035540235.1 Acidimicrobiales bacterium
GGCCAGCTCGGCCGCCTGGGCGTCCACGGCGGCGGGGGCGTGGCGGCAGATCACCGCCACCTGGTCCTCGCACAGCTCGCCGGCCTCATGGGCCGCGCTGGTGGCCGCCAGCTCGGAACGCCGCCGGGCCATGGCCACCAGCGCGCGGGCCCGGGCCGGGGACACCCCGCACTGCCAGGCCACCCACTGGGCGGGCGAGTGGATGCCGGCGCCCTGCCAGGCCTCGGACTCCAGCACCTCGGCGATCAGGCCGACCAGGCGGCCGCTGGCCGCGTTGAGCACCCCGCAGGTGCGGGCGATCTCCGCCTCCAGCTCGCCCGGATTCCTCTCGCCGGAATTCCTCTCGTCGGCGCCGTCCGTCACGACTCCATTGTACCAAACACACGTTCGATGCGCTAGCTCTATTCCAGCTAATTCGGCCGTTCGGAGTGGGGAGCAGCTGCGGCCCGTGTCGGGCACCGCACCTGCTGCACTGATGGGGGGCGGGTGTCATCTAAGCCCTCACCAGCGCTCTTGTCGGTTGCTGCCTGCGTGACCGTGCGGCGTGCGGGGTCGGCCGTGACCCGGTTCTTCGGCCTGACCCGCTGACCGCGGCGGCCGGGGGGCCGGGCTAGCTGCGCCAGCCCGAGGACCAGGCCTGTTCGGGGCTCTCGCCGGCGGCCTCGATGAAGGCGCACAGGGCGTCCACCATCCCCTGCAGCTGTGCGGTGGGGATCTTCTCCAGGATGCGGGCCATCTCGAGGCGGCGGGCGGCGATGGCCTCGTCGACCAGCGCCTTGCCGCCCGAGGACAGCCGCACGACCACCTCCCGCCGGTTGTCGGCGGCCAGCGAGCGCTCGACCAGGCCCCGGGCGGTCAGCCGGTCGCAAAGCCCTGTGACGGTCGACGGGCTCACGTTGAGCAGCTCGGCCAGCGTGCCGGCCTTCAGCGGCCCCCGCTCCAGCAGCACCAGGGCCCGCAGCTGGACCAGGCTGACGTCGGCCCCGTCCGGCAGCGTCCGGGCCGCGATGCCTACCACCGCCCGCGACGCCAGGACCAGTGCGTCGAGCGCCGCGTCGAACTCGGAGGAGGTCACGGGCCTTGTTTTAGAGGCAAAACGCGACAGTGTCACGCGCACCCGCCTGGCGTCGGCCGGTCGGGGATGCTGGGGTCCACCACCTCGATGTGGACATGGGGCCAGGCCGGCTCGGCGGTCCGCAATTCGTCGACCTGGGACTCGAAGGGCAGCTGGGTGGCCCGGGGGGCGAGGACGGTGACGCCGGCCACCACCCGGTTGCCGGGCCGCACCTGCACCCCGTCAATGTGGAGGATCTTGACCTCCCAGCCGGGGCGGTCGTCGGGCTCGATGACCACGTAGTCGTCGGAGTGGCGGCAGTACAGGACGTAGGTGCCCGCCCGCTTCACCCGCCCGGTCACGGGGGCCCGGATCTCGGTCGTGGGGTCGACGACAACGTCGGCCGCCCCATGGGGCCCCGTGTCCCGCTCGCGGTCCTCCAGGGTGACCGGGGCGACCGCGTCGGGCAGGGCCTGCAGCTGGCGGGCCCCGTCGTGGTTGGACTGGTGGAACGCCACCCGCTCGATGCGCGCCGCCGGGTGGACCAGGGTCAGCGGCCCCACCGTGGCGAACGGCGTCCAGGCCTGCTCGCGCACGGCCCGGGGCGGCGGCGGGGCCACGGTGGACGGGGTGGTGGTCACGCCGCCGGCGCTGCCCACGGTGGCCGCGGTGGCCCGGACCGCCTCGGCCGTCCCGCACGCCGAGGTGGCGAGGAGCACGGCCAGGGCCAGAAGCCCGCCCGCAGTTCTGGCCCGTCGCATCGCCGACCGAGGGTAGCGAACCGCCTACCGTTCGTCACCAGCGGCCGGGGCCTTCGGGCGGATCCGGTAGTGGAGGGTGAGGAACGGCAGCCCGAACACCCAGAAGGCGTGCTCGGCCCGCACCTCGCCTCCCTCCACGAACACCTCCAGCTCCTCGGCGAAGCCCCGCACGGCCAGGGCGGTGAGGTCGCGGGTGGCGGGGTCGATGTAGGCCAGGTAGTGGCCCGGGTGGGCCAGGTCGCTCCGGGAGCTCAGGGTGAGGCCGCCCCCCTCCCGGTTCCGGGGCGCCAGGGTGGCGGTGAAGCTGGCCTGGGGCAGGGGGAAGCCGACGCTCACGTAGCCCCGGCCGCCATGGCGGTAGGTGGTGTAGATGCCGACGTAGATGGGGTCGCCGGTGTCGGCGAAGGACCGGATCCACCCGCGGACCTCCGGCACGCCGTCGCCGTCCCGGTCGATGGTGTCGATCCTGCTCTCGACCCCCCGGAGCGCCTCCCGCTGGTTCATGGGGACGTTGGCCTGCCCGAGCGGGCGGGCGAGGAGGGTGCGGTACAGGAGGTAGCCGGGGCGGACCCAGCGCCGCCACGCCGGGTCGATGTCGAGGCGGAAGCGGGTGGTGCGCTCGTAGAACTCCCGCACCCGGGGATCGACCCGGGCCGGGTCGAAGTCGGGCCCGGCCAGGTCGTCGAGGGAGGCGACGATGCCGGCGTCGACCGCCTCCCGCTGGTAGGCGCCGCCCACGACCTCGGCGAGGGCGCGGACGTAGTCGGTGCCCACGTACCGGGTGCGCGACTCCAGGGGGACGACGAACGGAAGGTCCTCGGCCGCCACCCGCTCGGCCAGCAGGGCGACCTGGGCGTCGCGGAAGGCGGCCGCCGACACGATGCGGTAGGCCACGACCGTCGTCGCCGCTACGACGGAGGGTGATACCCGCCGGTCGAGCCGGGACAGGGCTGCACCGGCCAGGGCCCCGAACGCCGGCCCCAGTGCCACCTTCTGGGGGCGCAGGCCGGCCAGCCCGACGAGCGCCCCGGCGCCGGTCGCCACCGCCACCGGCCCGGCCCCGGTGAGCCGCCCGGCGACCCAGCCTATGGGGGCGGCCATGGCGCCGCTGGTGAGGATCCGGTGCCAGAGGGCGGGGATCTCGTTCGGGCGCTGCCGCCGGCGGGCCACCGCCTCGGAGGCCATGAGCACGGCCGCTCCCCCGGCGGCGGCGGCCGCCCGCCTGCGGGTGGCGAGCGACACCCCGGCCAGCCCGCCGACCACGCCCATGAACGCCAGCCCGGAGCGGTCGCCGGCCATCGCTCGACGCTACCGGCGGATCCGCGCCCCTGCCGCCGACAGCACGAACGCCCCGGAGGCGCTGAGGGCGATGGCGCCCCCGGCGGCGATCCCGAAGGCGGCCGAGAGGCACAGCCCGGCGATGCCGCTGGCCGCGCCGATGGCGGCGGCCAGCACCATGGCCGGGACCACCCGGTCGACCCAGAGGCGGGCGGCCAGCGCCGGCACGGTCAGCAGGGCGACGGCCAGGAGGGTGCCCACCGCGGGCACGGCGCTGACCAGGGCGACGGTCACGATGGCCAGCAGGGCCGTGTCGAGCAGGGCGGTCCGGTAGCCGGCGGCGGCTGCGCCCTCGGGGTCGAAGGCGCCGAGGATCAGCTCCTTGTGGAGAGCGGCCAGGGCGGCGAGCAGGACGGCACCGACCGCGGCGGTGGTCAGCAGGTCGGCCCCGGTCACCGTGAGCACCGAGCCCACCAGGAAGGCGGAGAGATCCCTGGACGACGACGGCCGGGCCGAGAGGACGAGCACACCCAGGGCGAACGACCCGGCGAGGACCACGCCGATGACCGTGGCGTCGTCGAGCACCTTCGACGCGCCGAGGGCGACCACGGCCAGGACCACCAGCAGGCCGAAGGCCGAGCCGCCGAGGAACAGGTTGAAGCCCACGACCGAGGCGATCACCACGCCCGGGAAGGTGGCGTGCGACATGGCCACCACGAAGAACGGCAGCCGGCGCAGCAGGACGTGCACGCCCACGGCCCCGGCCACCACCCCGACGAGCACGGCCTCCACCAGCGCCCGCTGGAAGAAGGGCGATCCCAGGCTGTCCGCCAGCCCGTTCACCGCAGGGCCGCCCGCACCCGGGTGGCGGCGGCGATCACGAGGAAGGCGGCGGTGATGGCCACGACCACCAGGGCGCCCGGGGCCAGGCGCAGGCCGTGGTGCACCGACGCCTGGTAACTGGCCGCCAGCCCCAGCCAACCGCACAGGGCGGTCAGGGCCGCCGCCCCCACCATCATGGCGGGCACCCCCCGGCACCACAGCCGAGCCGCGGCGGCCGGCGTCACCAGGAAGGCCACCAGCAGCACGGTGCCGACGGCCCGCACGGCGGCCACCACGGCCAGGGCCACCACCAGGTCGAGCACCAGGTCGAGGCGGCGCACGGGGTAGCCCAGGGCGGCGCCGCCCGCCGGGTCGAAGGCCCGCAGGAGCAGCTCCTTGTGCAGGGCGACCAGCACGCCCGCGCCCGCCACGACCAGCAGGGCGGTCTCGGCGATCTGGCGGGCGTCCACGGCCAGGATGCGGCCGAACAGCAGGGCGGTGAGGCTGGACTGGAAGCTGTCGCTACGGGACACGACGACCACGCCCAGGGCGAAGAAGGTGGCGACCAGGAGGGCCAGGGCCGAGTCGGTGTCCACCCGGTCGTCGCGGGTCAGCACGTGGAGCAGGACCACCGACACGGCCGCGGCCACCTCCGCCCCGACCAGCAGCGACTGGCCGGCCACGAAGGCGACGGCCACCCCCGGGAACACCGTGTGCTGCAGGGCCTCGGTGACGAACGCCTTCCTGCGCAGGAGGAGGTGGACGCCCAGCACGCCGCCCAGGATCCCCAGGAGCACGACGACGACCAGGGCCCGGGCCATGAACGGCACGGCGAAGGGGTCGAGGAGCAGCCGCCGCAGGCCGGCCACGGGCGGCCCTAGGCGGTGACGATGGTGCTGCCGCCGGCCAGCACGACCGCCCCCGCCCCGTAGGTCTCCCGCAGCCGCTCGGCGGTCAGGGCCTCCTGGATGGGACCGAAGGCGACCTGGCGGCGGTTGATCAGGCAGGCGTCGCCACAGGCCAGGTGGGCCACCGAGAGGTCGTGGGTGGCCATGACCACGGCCACCCCGTCGGCGCGGAGGCCGTCCAGCACCTCCAGCAGCACGTCGGTGCTGGTGGTGTCCACGCCCGTGAACGGCTCGTCGAGCAGGAGCAGCCGGGCCTGTTGGGCCACGGCCCGGGCCATCAGCACCCGCTGGCGCTGGCCGCCGGACAGCGTGCCGAAGCGGCTGGCGGCCCGGCCGGCCAGCCCGACCCGCTCGAGGGCCTCGGCGGCCAGGGCCTTGTCGGCCGGGCCCGGCCGGCGCAGCCAGCCGACGGTGCGGTACCGGCCCATGAGGACGACCTGGAGGGCCGTGATCGGGAAGCTGCGGTCGAGGGCCTCGGCCTGGGGCACGTAGGCCACCTGGCCCCGGGCCTGCGCCGGGGGCCGGCCGAGCACCTCCACGGTTCCCTGGAGGAGCGGGACCAGCCCGAGCACGGCTTTGATCAGCGTGCTCTTGCCGGCGCCGTTGGGGCCGACGAGCGCCAGCGAGCCGCCCTGCTCCACCCGCCCGGTGACGTCCTCCACCGCCGGCTCCCGCCCGTAGCCGGCGGTGACACCCCTCAGCACGAGGGCGGCGGCGGCATCTTCTAAGAGTAGTTCTTACTTCCACTTCCGGCCACCGACCAGCGGCACCGGAAATGGCGGGACGCCGTCAGCGCGAAAGAACGGGACGATGATTTGCCCCAATACGCGCGTGTGCCCGGCGCCAACCCGGGGAAGGATCGGCGCCGGGCGTCTGGCGGACTACCAGGTGGATCGGCGCCCGAAGCCGGCGAAGGCGCTGGCAATCACCAGGGCCCCGGCGATGATCAGCATCCACCAGAGTGCGCTGGAGGCGAGCCCGACACCACCGAACAGCAGGGCCAGGACGAGCAGGAGGAGGACGAGTCCCATGTGAAGCCTCATTTCTGGAAGGCGACGGTTCCTATTGAACTGTTCCGAATGTGGCCCTTTGCCAAACATTCCGGTGCACCCGGCCGGGTTTGGCCGGAGGTTCGCCCGGGAACGAACGGCTGCGAATCGCCGACAAGGAGGCAACCATGTACATCGGACTGGGGACGCTCGTCCTGATCATCATCCTCGTCCTGCTGCTGACCTAGCCTGCGAGGCGCCACTGCGGGGGCCTACCAGTCGCCCCCGCCGATGTCGCCGCCGAAGTCGCCGCCGCCCCAATCCCCC
>DATLGZ010000279.1:0-1555 GCA_035540235.1 Acidimicrobiales bacterium
TCCCAGATGCGGCAAATGACCTTGCACCAGTCGAGGATCTTCCCGAGCTGTCCGTAGTACTCGTTGAACGTCGACGTCGTCACCGTGGTCGACATGCCGCCGGGCACGATCGTGCTCGGGTGCGGGTACTTCCCGAACATCAGCATGCACATGATCCGCCCCACCCGGGTCCACTCGAGCGCCTCGAGGTAGATCTTCCCGGTGAGGGGGTTCAGGGCATCCATGATGTCCTTGATGGTGGTGTAGCCGTGGATGTCGCCGTGGGGGGAGAGGGTCTTCTCGGCCCGGGTGACCAGTTCGGGGTTGGTCACAGACACCAGGGCGGTGGAGTAGTCGGGGCCGGCCAGCAGGCCCAGGTGGAGCGGGCGGTCGTAGAACATCTCGGCCACCGCGCCCAGGTTCCGCACCTCCACGCCGAGGGGCGGCGGGCAGATGCCGAAGGCCATCTCGGTGGTGAGGGCCGAGCAGGTGGCGTGCACGCCGCCGCACACGCCGCAGGCCCGGGAGGAGATGTCGATGGCGTCGCGGGGGTCACGCCCTTCGAGGATGACCTCGTAGCCCCGGAAGAGCATGGCCCGGGAGTGGGCGTCGACGGCGCGGCGGTTCTCCAGGTCCAGCACGGTGTGGACGGCCAGGGCGCCGGCCACCCGGGTCATGGGGTCGATGTTCCAGTCCCTCAGGCGGGGCGGGGCGGCCAACTGGGCGCCGGGGCCCTCCTTGCGGCGTACGAAGCCCTTGGGTTCGGCCGCGGTCACGGAGTACGGGTCGGGGACCCCCGCCTTCAGCTGGGCCTTCCCGCTCGCGTCGAATTCAATTGGCAGGTTCTTGAAACACATGTTGTTGGCAGGTTCTCCTTACGCCGGGGTTCCGGCTTTACCAGTTGTGTCCGGCTTCGAATCGGTTGCGACCCCGACCCTCGTGGGTCTCGCCGTAGGTCTTCCCGTTGCCACCCTCGTGGCTGTGCTGGTACTTCGAGTACACCTTGTGGAGCGCCTTCTTGGCGCCCCGGGGGCCGATCTTGCCCCGGCTCCAACCCGATGGAGCGTCGTTCTCCCACCGGGGGGTCATGTTCTTGTCGTCGCGGGAGATGTAGCGCATGCGGCGGATGAACCCGCCGACGACTCGGGACGTGGTGGAGGAGATCAGCGAGCCAGGGGCGATCTCGGTGATGGGGCTGAACTTGTCGGGGAAGCCGGGCATGGTGCAGCCGATGCAGATGCCGCCCATCTGCATGCAGCCGCCGTGGCCGTCGACGATGCCCCGCTCGGCGATGTTGCACTGCACCACCGGGCCCCAACAGCCCAACTCGACCAGGCACTCCTTGTCGCCGTACTCCCGGGCGAAGACGCCCTCCTCGTAGTAGCCGGCCCTCGGGCAGTGGCGGTGCACCGTCTCGCCGAAGAGCCAGGCCGGACGGCCCAGCTCGTCGAACTCGGGCAGGGGGGCCAGGCCGTTGAGGAACAGACACACCGCCGCCGCGGTCTCGATGTAGTTCTCACCGATGGGGGAGCAGCCGGGCACGTTGACCACGGGCACGCCGAAGGCGCTGCGGTAG
>DATLGZ010000280.1:0-3034 GCA_035540235.1 Acidimicrobiales bacterium
GGCGGGCCGCCGCCCTCATCGTCAACGCCGGCGCCCTCAGCCACTACGGCTGGTCGCTGCACGACGCCCTGGCCTCCTTCGACGGGCCGGTGGTGGAGCTGCACATCTCCAACCCCGACGCCCGGGAGCCGTGGCGGCGCACGTCGGTGGTGGCCCCGGTGGCCACGGGTACGATCCAGGGGTTCGGAGCGCACGGCTACGAGCTGGCCGTGCTGGCCGTGGCCCGCTTACTGGAGGGACCTGCATGACACCGATGGACGTGGCCGCCAGGGCGGCGCGCCTGCGCGAGCGGCTGCCCGGCGCGTCCTGCCAGGCCCTCCTGGTCACCCGGCTCGTCAACATCCGCTACCTCACCGGCTTCAGCGGGTCGGCCGGGATGCTTCTCGTGCTCCCCGACGAGCTGGTCTTCGTCACCGACGGCCGCTACCGCGACCAGTCGGCCGCCGAGCTGGCCGCCGCCGGCGTGGAGGCCCGCATCGAGATCGGCATGACCCAGGCGGCTCAGCGGGAAGCCCTCCAGGCGGCGGCCGCCGGCGTCGCCACCCTCGGTTTGGAGGCGGAGGCCGTCACGTGGGGCCAGCAGCGCCGGCTCGCCTCCGAGTGGTTCCCCGACGCCGAGCTGGTGGCCACCGCCGGGCTGGTGGAGGAGCTGCGCCGGGTCAAGGACGAGGGCGAGGTGGAGCGCATGGCCGCCGCCGCGGCGGCGGCCGACGCCGCCCTGGCTGCCGTCCGCCACCGCCTGGCCGAGCGGCCGACCGAGGCCGAGTTCGCCCTCGAGCTCGACTTCGAGATGCGCCGCCACGGCGCGTCGGGCACGTCGTTCGAGTCGATCGTGGCCGCCGGCCCCAACGGGGCCAAGCCCCACCACCGCCCCAGCGACCGCCGCATCGAGGCGGGCGAGCTGGTCGTGCTCGACTTCGGCGCCGTGGTCGACGGCTACTGCTCCGACATGACCCGCACCCTCTGCGTGGGGGAGCCGGCGTCGGAGACGGCCCGGCGCATGGTCGAGGTGGTGGCCGAGAGCCAGCGGGCGGGGGTCGAGGCGGTGCGGGCCGGCGTCGAGGCCAAGGCGGTCGACGAGGCGTGCCGCTCCCTCATCGCCGACGCGGGCTGGGCCGACGCCTTCCTCCACAGCACCGGCCACGGCGTGGGCCTGGAGATCCACGAGGACCCCCGAGTGTCCTCCTCGTCGTCCGACACGCTGGCCGCCGGCTACGTCGTCACCGTCGAACCCGGCGTCTACCTCCCCGACCACGGCGGCGTCCGCATCGAGGACACCGTGGTCGTCACCGAGGAGGGCTGCCGCGTCCTCACCAACGCGCCCAAGGAGCTACTCGTAGCCTGATGAACGTCTCCACCAACGACCTCAAGAACGGCATGGCCCTCGACCTGCCCGAGGGGCTCTTCACCGTGGTCGAGTTCCAGCACGTCAAGCCGGGCAAGGGCGGCGCCTTCGTGCGCACCAAGCTCAAGAACGTGCGCACCGGCGCCGTGCTCGACCGCACCTACCGGGCCGACGAGAAGCTCGAGCAGGCGATCATCGACAAGCGGGAGATGCAGTTCCTCTACCGCGAGGGCGACCAGACCGTGCTCATGGACAACGCCAGCTACGACCAGATGCACGTGGACGGCGCCACCCTGGGCCAGGCCGTGAGCTATCTCAAGGAGGGTGACTCCGTCATCGTGCAGATGTACCGGGACGACGTGGTGGGCGTCGACCTGCCCGCCGCCGTGGAGCTGGCGGTGACCGAGACCGAGCCGGGCGTGCAGGGCGACCGGGTGTCGGGCGCCCGCAAGCCGGCCACCCTGGAGACGGGCCTGGTGGTGCAGGTGCCGCTGTTCGTCAACACCGGCGACCGGGTGAAGGTCGACACCCGCTCGGGCGAGTACCTGACCCGGGTATAGCTGTGCCCGGCCCCTCGTCGCCGCTGGCGGCCAGCCGCCGCCAGGCGAGGGAGCGGGCCCTGTCGCTGCTGTACGAGGCCGAGAGCAAGGGCGTCGAGCCGGCCGACGTGCTGGCGTCGCTGCCGGTGGAGCCGGCGCCGTTCGCCTCCGACCTGGTGGCGGGCGTGGGCGAGCACCGCGAGGCGGTGGACGGCTACATCCGCCGCTTCGCCCGGGGGTGGGCGCTGGAGCGCATGCCCGCCGTCGACCGGGCCCTGGCCCGCATCGGTGTCTACGAGCTGCTGCACCGTCCCGACGTGCCCACCGGGGCGGTGCTCAGCGAGGCGGTGGAGCTGGCGGGGCGGTACTCGACCGAGGAGTCGGGCCGGTTCGTGAACGGGCTCCTGGCCCGCATCGCCGAGGAGGTGCGGCCCGAGTGAGGAGGGCGCTGGTCGCCGCCGTCGTGGTCGCCGCCGCCGCCCTTTTCGGGCCCTTGCCGACCGCCGCTCAGGCGGGCGAGCGCATCCAGTCCTTCGACACCACCATCGAGGTGCAGCCCGACGGGTCGCTGCGCGTCACCGAGGTCATTCGCTACGACTTCGGCCCCAACTCCCGCCGGGGCATCCTGCGGGACATCCCCGTGCGCTTCGACTACGAGCCCGACCCGAAGTACGAGCGCCTGAACCGCATCGACGACGTGTCGGTGTCCACCAGCCCGGGGGCGCCCAGCAACCTGTCGATCGAGAGCGAGGGGCGCTACCGCCGCTTCCGCATCGGCGACCCCGACGTGTTCATCCGGGGGGCTCACACCTACACGATCCACTACCGGGTGCGGGGGGCGCTCAACTCCTTCGACGAGCACGAGGAGCTGTACTGGAACGCCACCGGCGACCAGTGGCCGGTGCCCATCGATGAGGCGTCGGTCACGGTGCGGGCGCCGGGCGCCATCACCCAGGTGGCCTGCTACGCGGGGCCGGCCGGCAGCCGGCTCACCTGCGACGAGGCCAGCGGGGCGGGGTCGCCGGCCGCCCGCTTCGCCCAGCGCCGGCTGTCGAGCTTCGAGGGGCTGACCGTGGTGGTGGCCATGGCCAAGGGATCGGTCACCGTGCCCCCGCCCATCCTCGACGAGCGCTGGCACCCGTCCCGGGCC
>DATLGZ010000281.1:0-15524 GCA_035540235.1 Acidimicrobiales bacterium
AACGCCTTCGAGCGCAACCGGGGCCGGGCCTACGCCATCCCGCTGGTGGCCTGCATCGCCATGAACTGCCTGCTGCAGGCGTTCGAGTACTGGCGGGCGGGCGAGACCAAGGTCCACACCCCGTTCCGCATCCCCAAGGACAACCGCATCGGCGTGGGCTTCTGGGAGGCGGCCCGGGGGTGGCTGATCCACCACATGGAGATCGACAAGGGCAAGCTGGTCAACTACCAGATCACCACGCCGTCCACCCTCAACGCCTCGCCGACCGACGCCTGGGGCACCCTCGGCCCCTACGAGCAGTGCGTGGTCGACACCCCCCTGCTCGAGTCGGTCCCCGAGGACCAGATCAAGGGCATCGACGTCCTGCGGGCGGTGCGCAGCCTCAACCCCTGCATGCCCTGCACCACCCACATGGACACCGGCCGGGGCGTCATCGTGCGGGAGGTCAACTCCTGCGGCTGTACCTTCGAGTAAGCCGCACCGCCGGCTCCTCGACAACGCCAGCGCCGGGCCCCTACGGGGGCCCGGCGGCGCGTCCGGGCTCAAGCGCCGCCCTCCCGCAGCCGAGGTTCAGGTATGGAACGCACGCGCCTGCCGATGCTCGCCGTGGCCGTGGCGGTGGCCGCATTGCTCGCCGCCTGCGGGGGCGCTTCGCCGGGCGACACCCGCCTCGCCACCGGCGCCGCCGCCGAGGACGAGCAGGTCGCGGGCAGGCTGCTCCTCACCGCCCGCGACCTCGCCGGCTACGAGGCGGCGCCCGTCCCCGAGCCCGACGCCGACGCCGTCGACCAGCACGCGGCCAGCAGCTTCGAGGCCTGCGCCGGCGCCGCCGCCGCCCTGAGTGATGACCGGATGGCCCAGTCGCCCGTCTTCTTCAAGGGTCGCACGGTGATGGTCTCGTCCCTCGCGGTGGTGGCCCCCACCGAGGCCGCCGCCGAGCAGGCCATGGGCGACCTGGGCCGGGCCGACCTGGCCGGCTGCCTCACCTCCCTGTTCCGTTCCGTCCTCGGGCTCGACCTGCTGCCCGGCACAACCGCCACCACCGACCTCCTGCCTCCCACGCCGGTGAAGTCGGCCGACCGGGCCACCACCTGGCGCACCACCCTCAATGTGGCCATCGGCGGCCAGACCGTGCCCGCCTACTCCGACCTCACGTTCCTGCGCTCGGGCCGGGCAGTGGGCGTGCTGTTCGCCTTCGAGGTCGGCCGGCCCTTCGACACGGCGGAGCGGAACCGCCTGGCCGAGACGGTGGCCGCCCGCCTACACCGGGTGTAGTACCTCGCCCTCATTCGTTCGCTCCGCTCACTCCATTCGGGCGAACCGGCGGTGCTACGGCGGGCGAGCGAAGCTCGCTCCGCCTTCGCCCTGCTTTCTCAGGTTGTCCGCAGCCGGAGGGCCGCCTGCGGCGGCGGCGGCCGCGGACGGTTGGGCAGCCCCAGGGTCAGACCGAGCGGCGGCGGGCCCCGACCACGAGGTGGTGAGGGTGGGGGTAGCCGGAGTGCAGGGGCTGGTGGGTGACGACCAGCCCGTCGTCCCGCATCCAGCCGCCCAGAACGGACGGGTCGAGGAACGTGAGCTGCTCGCCGGCGGTGATGTTCAGCACCTTCACCGACAGCGTCTCCTGCAGCCGGTTCCACTGCGCCTTCCACGCCGGCGACGGCGCCATCTCCTTCACGACCAGCACCCCGCCCAGCGCCAGTTGGCCGGCGCAGGTGTGGAGCAGGCCCTGCTGCTCCCCGGGGTCGAGCAGGTAGAGCACGTCGACGATGACTATGGCGTCCCACGGCCCGTCGGGCACCTCACCGGGCGGGGCGAGGTGGAACTCGCAGGTGGCGCCGCGGGCCACCGCCCGCTTGGCCGCGAACTGGGCGTGCACGATCTTGCGCAGATCCACGTCGACCCCCAGGACCTGGCGCTCCCGAGAGGAGAGGGCGAGGTGGCACGAGAAGACGCCGTACCCGCAGCCCACTTCGAGGATGCGGCCCCGGCGGGGGACGGCCGCCTCCACCCGACGGAACGGGCACGTCACCCACCGCCCCCGCACGTGGGCCCGCACCGCCGGCGGTGCGTTGCCGTACAGGGACAGCACGGCGTCCGGTCCCCGCAGCGGAGCGCCGACCCGCTCCTGCGCCCGCCGGAGGGCGGCGGCGGCCCTGTCCCGGGCCGGGGTGCTCACGCCCCTCGGGCGCAGCCCGGGAGGTCGGCGTAGGTGCCCAGCGTGAAGCCGGAGTCGGCGACCGCCTGGTGCGCCACCGGGCCGACGAGCGCCCGCAGCTCGTGGCCCCACCCGTACCCCCACTCGTAGCGGGCCCGGTCGGGGTCGTCGTCCTCACCGGGATGCACGGTCAGCTCCACCGCCGCCCGCCCCCGGGCCGCCAGCCGGGCCAGCACCTCCCGGAGGCATCGCTCGTCGAGGCGCCCCGCCACCTCGATGCCCACGGCGTCGGCCGGGTAGGCCAGCTGAGCCCGGCGGGCGCAGCGGGCCAGCCGCCACCCCAGCACGGTCACGCCCGCCCCCGCCACGGTGGTGGGCCGGTGCCGCGGCACCCGCACCGCGGGCACCCCGTGACGGCACGCCAGCTCGAGCACCACCTTGCGCATGGACGGCCACAGGTGCAGGTGCTGGTGGGCGTCGAGGTGGGTGATGGGCAGGCCCAGCTCCTGCACGCACTCCAGCTGGGCGGTGAACTCACGGCGAACGTCGTCGGGGTCGATGCGGCCCCGCACCGCCCGGGCCAGGAAGCCCGTCCACGTCTCGGGGAGGCGGCCGGTGGCGTCGAAGAGGGTGGGCACCTCGGCCCGGCTGAGCAGGGGCGGGTCCTCCCCCACCGCGGCCAGGTGCACGCCGATGCCGAGCCCGGGGTGGTCGGCCAGCAGGTGGGCGACCTTGGGGTAGGCCGGCCCCACCGCCAGCACCGAGGCGCTGGTGACGATGCCCTCGCGGTGGCCGCGGAGGATGCCGAGGGAGATGCCCTCGGTGAGGCCGTAGTCATCGGCGTTGACGATCAGCAGCGGGCTCACGACAGGTAGTGCCCCCGGGCGAAGAAGGATGTGGCGACCACCAGCGTGACGCCGCTGGCGGCGAGGGTGGTGAACCGTAGCCGCGCCCGGCCGGCCAACCACTGGCCCGCCACCGCGAAGCAGGGGAAGGCGGCCAGCACGTAGCGGCTCATGCCGAAGAAGTTCTTGGTGGACACGGCGGCCAGGCCGACGCTCAGGAGGACGAAGATCCCGTAGCCCCACCCCAGCCGGCGCACGACCAGGGGCACGAGGGCGAGAGCGCCCACCGTGAGGACGGGGTGGGACACGAACACCAGCCACGCCAGCGGGCTGCGGAAGTCGCGGACGTCCTCGAAGAACTGGAGCTTGAACCAGGTGGCCGGCCCCGGATCCTGGTCCCATCCCCGCTGGGCCTCGACGAACGCCAGGGGGTTGCCGAAGCGGGCCCAGCAGTACAGGGCGAAGGCGCCGACCCCGGCCGCCGCCACCAGGACGCCGGCGTCCCGCCACCGCACCGACCGCAGGCCGCCGCGCCGCTGCACGACGAGCACGGCCAGGGCGACGACCAGCACCAAGCCGAGGGGGCGGGCGGCGGTCGCCACCGCGCCGGCCAAGCCGGCCAGGAGGGGCCGGTCGTGCTCGGCCAGGAGGAAGGCGGCGATGGCAGCGGCGAGAAACACGGCGTCGGCGTATACCGCGCCGTAGAGGTAGTAGGCGAAGGGGTAGAGGAGGAAGAGGCCGAGCGCCGTCCACGCCGCCGCCGCCGGCAGGTGGCGGCGGGCCCAGGCGAGGAACAGCCCGGCGGTAGTGGCCCCGGCGGCCACGGTGATGGCGATGCCGGCCCGCACGGGATCGCCCACCAGCACGCCCCCGAGCCGCATCAGCAGCGGGTAGGCGGGGAAGAAGGCGACCGGTCCCTGCACACCCGGCTCGTAGGCCCAGTAGCCCCTCTCGGCGATGTCGCCGTACCAGCGGCCGTCCCAGTGGACCCACGCGTTCAGCCACGGCCGCCCCGGGAAGCGCTCCTGCACCAGGTCGGTGCCGGTGTAGCCCAGGTGTGCGACCGACAGCCCGGCCACCACGAAGAGGGCGGCGGCGATGCCGAGGTAGGCGGCCACCGCCCACCACGGCCCCCGGCCGCCGCCCCGCCGCGGACGCGACCCGTCTCCCGTTCCGGCCGCGGGCCGGCTCGATGGAGGCGCCACGGGGGCTGGCGCCGTGTCCCGCATGGGCGGAAGCCTACGTGGCTAGCTCAGAAGCACAGGAAGAGGAAGCACACCTTGGGCGCGGGCAGGGGCGCGGCCGGGGCGCCGGCGGAGCGCTCCAGGAACCACTCCGACCCGTCGCCGCCGGCCATGTAGGGGTGCTGGGGCCCGTGCGACTCACCGGCGGTGAGGGCGGGGGCCCGGTCGGCGGCCAGCTTGAACGCCTCCTGGATGGAGACCTTGCCGTCGTTGTTGAAGTCGGCCTGCTTGCGCAGCAAGCCCTTCTCGACCAGCAGGTTGGTGAACACGGAGTTGCGCAACTCGGGCGGCAGCTCGTAGCCCTTCTCCCACGACTGCGACGCCGCCGTCACCAGCCGCCGGGGACCGGACAGCCCCTCGTCGAACCCGGCCGCCTCGCAACCGGAGATGTGGGCCCACAGGTAGCCCCGGACCGAGCGCAGGCTGCTGGCCAGGTCGGTGTCGGAGATGAAGGCGTTGTCGTGGGGCCACAGGTACTCGGTGGAACCGACCTGGCGCACGTGGCCCGAGTAGGCGAACACCGAGAAGGAGTTGTCGTTGCTGCGCTCGGCCAGCCACCTCAGGCCGTCGCGGATGGCGCCGGCGGTGGCGCCCGAGTCGGTCAACACCCGGATGTTCCCGCTGGGCCAGCCGGCGGCCAGGAGGGCGGCCTTGACGTCCTCGGCGTCGCCCACCGCGCCGGTGTTGGGCCGGGTGGCGCCCTGGAAGCGGTCGATCCCGATGATCAGGGCGTGGCGGTCGCCGTCCGGGGGCGGGGCCGCCTGGGCCGGCGCCAGGCCGGCCATCACGCCGGCTACGACGAGCGGAACGAGGAACCTCAGTCGGCGCATGCTCCCGCTTCCTCCCCAGACGAATCGGTGCACCACCCTGCCACACCGGCGGAGGGCGCCACCACCCCCAGTGGCGAAGAGAATCCGCTGACGGCAGCCGGGGTGGCCCTCGCTCTGGCAGGCTGGCGGCGTGCGGGTCGGGATATCGCTGCGCAGCGCCTACGCCCCACCCGACGTGCGCACCGGCGCCCGCTGGATGGTGGAGCAGGCCGCCGCCGCCGAGGCGGCCGGGCTCGACTCGCTGTTCGTGGGCGACCACCACGCCACCGGCGGGCCCTACTACCAGAACTCGCCCATGCTGGGGCGGCTGCTGGCCGAGTGGGGCCGGCGCCCGGCGGGCGCCCTCTACCTCCTCCCGCTGTGGAACCCGGTGCTGGTGGCCGAGCAGGTCGGCACGCTGGCCGCCCTGGCGCCGGGGCGGTTCGTCCTCCAGTGCGCGCTGGGCGCCGACGAGCGCCAGTTCGCGGCCATGGGCGCCGACATCCGCCGGCGGGCGGCGGTCTTCGAGCGCTCCCTCGCCGTGGTCCGCCGCCTGCTGGCGGGCGAGGCGGTGGACGGCGTCACCATCGGTCCCCTCCCCGCCGAACCGGTGGAGGTGTGGATCGGCGGCACCGCCCCAAAGGCCGTCGACCGGGCCGCCCGCCTGGGCGACGCCTGGCTCGCCGGCCCCGAGCTCGTGCCCGCCCGGGCCGCCGAGCTGGTGGGCCTCTACCGCGACCGCTGCGCCGTCCACGGCCGCGCCCCCGCCGCCGTGGCCATACGCCGGGACGTCCACGTGGGCGCCGACGACGACGACGCCGAGCGGGTCGCCCGCCCCGTCCTCGACCGGGGCTACCGGGGCTTCGACCCGTCCGCTCCCGTGGTGGGAGGCGTGCACGCCGTGGCCGAGCAGTTCCGGTCCCTGGCCCGCCTCGGGTACACCGACGTCATCGTCCGCCCCCTGGCCGACGACCAGGCCGACACCCTGGCCTGCATCAAGCGCATGGCGGCCGTGCGCCAGGCCCTCGCCGGCTGAGCCGCTCCGCCGGGCCATGAGGCGTGGCGCGGGGATTCGGCCCACGGCCGCCGCCGAACGCCGGCGGTGGCGGAGGCCTCGGATTCGCCCGGTGCACTCGGGCTCCGGCGGCGGCTCAGCCCGGACATGAGCGGGCAGCCCGCACGCCGCTCGCCGGCCGTCCTCGGTGTCCACACGCTCGCCACCCGGCTCGTCATCCACACGTCCGGCTTCGTGGCGTCCGTGCTCGTCGCCCACGGTCTCGGACCCAGCGGCGTCGGCCGCTACACGGTGGCGATGACGGTGGGCACCATCGCCACGCTGCTGGCCAGCCTGGGCTTCGAGCAGGCGCAGGCCAAGGCGTGGTCCTCGGGAGCTGCGTCGCGGCAGGCGCTGTTCGGAACAGCCATCGGCGTGGCCGCCACGACCGGCTTCGTCGCCGCCGGCGTCGTGCTGGCGGGCTGGTACGCCGAGCGTGCCGGGGTGTTCCAGGGAGTGGGCCCCCTGGCTATCACGATCGTCGCCGCCCTGATCCCCGTGCGCGTCCTGCTGGCGCTCTCGCGGGGCCTCCTGATCGTCGGGGGCGAGACGGTGCGCTCCAACGTGGCTCTGGCGGTCGGCGACGTCGCCCGCACCTTGACGATCGCCGCCCTGACCCTGTTCGACGCCATCTCTCTCGAGACCGTGCTGGCCGCCTTCTGGCTGACGATGCTGGTGCCGCTCCTGCCCCACGCCCGAGCCGCC
Source organism: Acidimicrobiales bacterium (assembly GCA_035540235.1). Classification (GTDB taxonomy): domain Bacteria; phylum Actinomycetota; class Acidimicrobiia; order Acidimicrobiales; family AC-14; genus JBFMCT01. The sequence goes on from DATLGZ010000281.1 coordinate 6,813, forward strand.
GGTCCCCCCGGGCGCCCATCGGCCGGGGGCATGCGCCGCCACCTGCGGGCGGGCGCGGCGCTGTCGCCGTACTTCCTGTTCCTCTACATGAACCTCCGCCTCGACGTGCTCCTGCTGGCCAAGCTGACGGATGCCCGGGCCGTCGGTCTCTACGCCGTCGCCGTCGCCTTCGCCGAGCTGGTGTGGCTCGTCACCGACGCCATCACGACCGGGGCCAGGGAACGCCAGTGGGGCATGAGCGCGGACGACTCTCGAGCGACGACCGCGGCAGCGGCGCGGATGAGCCTGCTCATGGCCCTGTTGGCCGCTCCCGTGCTGGCAATGGCCGCGCCGGCGGCCATTCGGGTCCTGTTCGGCGACGCCTTCGCGGGGGCGACCGCTGCCCTGTGGGGCCTCCTGCCGGCGGCCGCCGCCATGGCCTGGTGGCGGGCGCTCAGCCCAGCCTTGGTGCGATTCGGGCGACCTTCGACGGTGAACGGCGTTGCCTTCGCCGCCTTGGCCTTGAACGCTGCGTTGAACCTGTTGCTCATCCCCGACCACGGCATCAGCGGACCCGCCCTGGCGTCGCTGGGCAGCTACGCCGCCGGCGCCACCCTGGCCATGCTCGCGCTTCGTCCTCATGGGATCGCGCCCAGGCAGCTCGTACCCGGGCGGGAGGACGTGATGCGGCTGGCGCGCCTCGTCGCCGACGGGCTAACCCGGACGGGCGCTCGCCTCCACCGCGGATGACATCTCCTCGATGCGCCGTGACCAGGCCCAGGACATCGCAAGGGAACGACACCGCTCGGCGGTGCCCGCGTCCTGTCCCAACCTGACCGCCTCATCGAGAGCAGGCAGGAACTTCGCCGGCTCCGGTGGCGCCACGAGAACCGCGCCGCCGCTCGCCTCCTCGAGCCTGACGGCGGCAGGAATCGGAGTGCTCACAACCGGCTTCCCCATGGCCAGGTACTCGCCCACCTTCGTCGGGATGACCGATGTGGTGTAGGCGCTGAGGCGGTATGGCACGATGCCGACGTCGAAGGCGGCCACCGCTCCCGGCAGCCCGGCGTGCGGAAGCTCGCCCAGGAGCCTGACGTTCGGCCGGCGAGCGATCGGATCGACGGCACTCTGGACAGGGCCGACGAACACCCAGGTCCAGTCGGGACGGGCCTCAATGAGGTCGGCGAGGAGCCCGACATCAAGATGACGGTGGAGCCCTCCCACGTAGCCGATGACGGGCCGCCGCATGTGCAGCAGCTCGGCGGGTGGCGAGGGGTCGGCCCACGGGTCGAACCGTTCGGTGTTGACGCCGGGCGACCAGGGCACGACTCGCTCGCTGTGCTTGGCGCAACGCTCGACGAGATCGGGCAGAGCGAACACGAGGTCGCACTGGGCCAGCAGTGCCTCCTCGGCATGGGCCAGCGCGTCCCGGTCGGTGACCAGCTCGGCGAACTCGGCGAGGCAGCTGTAGACCACGAGGCTTCGGGGTGAGCGGAGGCGGCCGATGACGTCGCGGGCGGTGTCAGTTGGCAGGTAGGTCCAGAGAATCGGGTCCGACATGGCGAGAGACCGGCAAGTCCTGGCTAGTGCCTCGATCATCAGGTGCCGGTTGACCGAGCGGGACGAGCGTGTAAACGGCGGCATCAGGAGCGGAGAGCTCACCCACAGACGATCGGCGACTTGACGCGCACCTCCCGTGAACACGGTCGTCGCCCACCGGGCCAGGCGGTCGGCCACCCGGGATCGGTCTTCCCATCGGGGCGCACGAACGCCGATGTTCTCGACGTAGAGTACGCGATTGCCCTCCGCCGCCAGCCTGCTCGCAAGCTCGTGATGTCCCTGCCACAGCCGGTCCCACTCCACGCTCGAAAGGAAGACGATGTTGCGGTCACCGAGCACGGGCCGAGCGTAGGTTGCCGCCTTCAACGCCGCGCCTGAGCGTGGTGATGCCGGTGCACAACGGCGAGCCCTACGTGGGGGAGGCCATCGGCAGCATTCTCGACCAGACGCTGACCGACTTCGAGTTGATCATCGTCGAGAACGGGTCCACGGACGGCTCCCGGGAAACAGCCCGCGCCGCCTGCCGGCATGACCCACGGCTGCGGCTCATCGAGCATCCCGCGCCCCTCGGCATCGTCGGCGCCGCCAACGCGGGCATCGCCGCCGCCCGCGCCCCACTTGTGGCACGGCAGGACCAGGACGACATCTCGCACCCGGCCAGGCTGCAAAGGCAGGTGGCGGCGTTCGAGGAGGTTCCAGGCGCGGTCGCCGTCGGCACGCTGTGCGAGGGCATCGACGCCGAGGGGCGACGGATCCGCCCGAGAGACCGCTGGCGCCTGGTTGGCCGCCGACCGCTGCCTCCCTTCCCACACGGGTCTGTCTGCCTTCGGCGGGACGCCTTTGAAAGGGTCGGCGGCTATCGCGAGGGCACGCGCCGCTGGGAGGACGTCGACTTGTTCCTGCGCCTGGTGCAGCTGGGGCCGATCCTCGTGCTGCCTGATGCGCTCTACCGGTTTCGCTACCACGCCCGCTCCCAGACGACCTCCACACCGGAGCAGGAGTACGGCGGCGAGGCCCTTGTCTGGGAGGTGGTCGAGGAGTTCCGACGGGGCGCCGACTGGACCCACCTTCTGGGCCCGGTGTCCTCTGGGGAAGCCTCCGGGCGGGTGGCGGCCCGGGTACGCCACCACCAGGACGGGCTCAAGCTCTGGAGCGGGGTCGGCCTCGAACCATCCGACCCCGCCATGTCGGGGGCGCTCCTCCCCGGCGCCCGCCTCCGCCGTGCCTGGCAACGGACCAGCCCCGCCACCCTCCGGAGGGCCCTTTCCCTCGGAATCCGGGTGAGGGATCTCGTGGCCGCGCCGCTGCTTCGGCATGGCAACCCCATCTCGTGGCGTCCCCGGTAGCTCACCGGCCCACCCTGGCCATAGCGCTCGACGGCGCTGAGCCGTCCCTCGTCCAACGGCTCATGGCGTCGGGTGACATGCCCGTCCTGGCCAGCGTGTTGGAGCAGGGCTCCTGGTCGGCGGTCACGTCCAGCGCCGACCTCGGGAGCGCGTCGGTATGGCCGACCTTCAGCTCGAGCAGCGAGCCACTGGAGCACGGCATCAACTACGTGTGGCGGTGGGACCCAGCCAGGATGGGCCTCGTTCCGGAGCACGGCGAGCGCATCGTGCCCTGGTGGCGGGCTGTGGCCCTGAGCGGGCGCCGGGTCCTGACGCTCGACGTGCCGTTCACGCCCTTCGCGGGCGTGGAGGGGGTGGTCGAGGTGGGTGACTGGGGTCCGCACGACCCCTGGATCCGCTTCCAGTCACGCCCCCCCGAGCTCGCCGAGGAGATCCGGGATGACCCGGGAGTGCATCCGTATCATCGGGATACGGCTCCCCCCCATGACCGCCCGTCCCGGCGGTACCTGGCCAGGGTTTCCGAGTGGTCGTGCAGGGGAGCAAGCCTGCGGGGAGCCCTCGCCGAACAGCTGATCCGGCGCGAGAGGCCAGACCTCGCGTTCCTGGTGTTCACCGAGACCCACCGGGCGTCACATCTGCTGTGGCAGACGGTGGCGGCCGATGACCCCCTTCTGGCCGGCTCCCAACACGACGGCCTCGGCCACGCACTGGTGGACGTGTTCCGTTCGGTCGATTCCGCCGTGGGGCGCATCCTGGAGTCGGCCCAGCCCGGCAGCCGCATCGCCTTGATGTCGTTGCACGGCATGCGTTCGGCCCTGGGGGTGCCGACGCTCCTCCACCCTCTCCTCGTACACCTCGGATACGCCACCGAGCCTCACGGTCGCCGCCTCTCGGTCGGGGACGCGGCGCGGATGGCGTTCGCGGCAACCAAGGAGCACTCGCCTCAGTGGGTCAAGACGGCCTGGCGGAAGAGCGTCTCCCCGGCGGTGGCGAGCGCGGTGGCGGCCCCCACCGCCCTCAAGGCCTACGACTGGGACCGGACCACGGCCTTCTGCCTCCCGACCGATCAGCACGGATGGGTCCAGATCAACCTCCGGGGCCGGGAGGCGCGCGGGATCGTGCCCGAGACGCACTACGCCGGGCTATGCCGAGAGGTGTCGGAGGGATTGATGGCGGCGCGTACGGTGGACGGGCGACCTGTCGTGCGCCGCGTCCTCCGGCTGGCCGACCAGAACCGGGGTCGTCCGCCCCTGAACCTGCCCGACCTGGTGGTCCACTGGGAAGATGCGGCCCATAACAACCCGGTACGGATCGCCGGAAGCGGCATCGTCTCGCGTCCCGACGGCCGGCGGCTGACGGGCAAACACGCCTACGAGGGCTTCCTCATCGCCGCCGGCATGAACCCTCCTGCGCCAACCGTGGCGGGTCATCGCCTACACGAGGTCATCGTCGGCGACGCGCCGCCGACCGGCGGACGGGGGCCGATGGTGTAGAGGCCGCACCACCGGCCGTCGCTAGTCCTCGCCCTCCCAGCGGCGGTCCTCGGCCTTCCACGCTTCCTCCCGGGAGGCCAGCCTGCCCTTCCAGTTGCGGGCCTCTTCGGGGGAGGAGTACGGCCCCATGCGGCGGTCGGGGGGGCAGACCCGGTCGCCGGGCTCGACCACCGAGTGGTCGAGGCACCAGTACCACTCCTGCTGCTCGCTCATCTCAGTCCACGCTGAGGGTGCGCATGACCGCCTCGACCTGGGGCACGAGGTCGGCCCGGGCGGCGTAGCTGCCGACCACGACGAACAGGCAGAAGGCCCGCTCCCCCACCGAGAAGAAGAACTGGGCGCCGGCCTGGCCGGGGACGGCCTTGGGCATGCCGCCCGGCACGAAGGCGTCGGCGGTGATCGCGGGCATCCCCTCGTGGCGGAACAGGCCGGTGTTGGCGTTCTCCGGGGAGAACTCGACGAGGGTGACGAACACGCCGTCGGCGTCCATCACCTCGGTGACGCCGCTGCCGTAGTCGCCCCACGCCTGGGGCATGGCGAAGTTGGCGGCGTGCAGGGCGCGGCGCTCGCCGGCGAGCTCGTTGGCCCGCCGGTAGATGCGGCCGTCCCACCCGTCGGGCAGGTCGACGCCCAGCCCCAGGCCGGCCAAACGCTCCACTAGCGCTCCTCCTCGGGGTACAGGCGGGCGTCGCCGGGGGCGATGCCGGCGTTGAGCAGCTCGCCGTCGGCCCGGGCGTGGCGGTCACGCCGGCCTCGCCGCCCCGGTCCGGCCGGAGGCGAGACCGCCTTCGACCACAGGTCGACGACCTGGTCCCAGTCCTGGGCCGCCCCCCGGCCCCGCACCTGGCCGCTCGGGCCGTCGACGTAGACGAAGTAGGGGGCGACGGGCACGCCGTAGGCCTCCCACGCCGCCGACGACATCACCACCGGGTGCGACCGGGGTGCCAGCTCCCGCAAGCGGGACGGGCTCTCTTCGGACGCGTCCTTGGTGACGATCACCAGGCGGGCGTCGCCCGGGACCCGGAGCCGCGCCTTGCGGGCGAAGGTGTCCCAGAACTCCTGGCACGTGAGGCAGCCGCTGGAGAGGAAGGCGAGCAGGGTGTTGTGCCTGGCCCCCGCCACCCCGACCTTCACCACCTCGTCGGCGACGGTGGTGCCCATCACGTCGGCCACCGTGGCGGAAGCGGAAGCGCCGGCGGCGGGCGACGGCGCACCGGGGTGACCGGCGCCCGCTGTGCCCGACTCCAACTGCCGCAGCGCCCGCAGGATCTCGGCGTGGCTGCGCAGCAGGCCGCACACCAGCAACCCGAGGACGGCGATCACCACCGTCAACACGACGACGACGACGATCACGCCGCCATCCTCACGCCGCCACCCTCACACTGCCGCCCTCACACCGCCACCCTCACACCGCCACCCTCACACCACGCCCCGCCAGCGCTGGTTGGGGCCGCCGTGCCACGTCCACTGGTGGACGAGGGCGCCGTCGGCGTGGGACACCTGGCTGACGTCGAGCACCTTGCCGCTGTGGACGCTGACGATGCGGGCCGTGCCGTCGCCCAGGTTCTCGACGTTCCAGCGCTGGTTGGGCCCGCCGTGCCACGTCCACTGGTGGATCCGCCCGCCGTCGGCGGTCGAGAACTCGGCCACGTCCAGCACCTTGCCGCTGTGGATGGCCACGATGCGGTAGGTGCCGTCGGGCTGGCGCTCCAGGGCCCACCGCTGGTTCTGTCCGTTGGTGGGCGTCCACTGCCAGATGGCGGCGCCGTCGTCGTGGGACACCCGGCTCACGTCGAGCGCCTTGCCGCTGTGGACGGCGAGAATCTGGTTGCCGAGGCGGGGCGGCGGCGCAGGCGCGGGGGCGAGGCCGCGCCAGCGCTGGTTGGCGCCCCCGCTCCACGACCACTGCTGCACGACGCCCCCGTCGGCCTGGGAGAACTCGCGGACGTCGAGCACCTTGCCGCTGTTGACGTTGGTGATCTTGACGAAGCCGTCGCCCACGTCCTCGATCGTCCACCGCTGGTTGGCGCCGCCGTGCCACGTCCACTGGTGGACGCGGCCGCCGTCGGCGGTCGAGAGCTCGGCCACGTCGAGCACCTTGCCGCTGTGGGACGCCACGATGCGGAACGTGCCGTCGCCCTGGGGCTCGGCCGCCCAACGCTGGTTGCGGCCGCCGTGGGGCGTCCACTGCCAGATGGTGGCGCCGTCGGCCAGAGAGGCGTCGGCCACGTCGAGCACCTTGCCGCTGTGGGCCACCATGACCGCGCCCCGGCCCGGCGCGGGCGGGGGGCTGGGAGGCGGCTCGGCGGGTGCGCAGTTGGCGGTGTGGTTCGCGGTGGAGTTGTCCCACAGGGTGGTCTGGTCGCAGGCCGCGTAGGTCTGGTAGGGCGGGGTGCAGCTGACCACCCGGCAGACGATGGCGCCGTAGCACTCGACGTGGCTGTTGCAGTTGCCGTAGCGGAAGTGGTTGCAGCCCGCCCGACGGTTGTCGCAGTCGCCCCGCCCGCACTGGCACGGGTAGGTCACCGACGCGCCGCACGACGCGTTGCAGTCGACGTAGTAGCGGGGGCCGCCGCCGCAGAAGCTCGACCCGTCGGCACGCCACCACCCCGCCTCGAAGCTGCCGGGGGGGCAGGTGTTGGAGCCGTTGTTCACCGAGCAGCAGAAGTCGGTGTACCCGTCGCAGCACGCCGAGCCGCAGTCGCAGTTGGTGCCGGCGCACGTGCATATGGCGGCGTAGGCGGTGCCGGGCCGCAGCAGGTAGCGCACCGGCGACACGGCCAGGGCGGAGCCGACCATGGCGGAGCGCATGAGGAAGCCGCGCCTCGACGTCTTGCCGAGAAGGGACGTGCCCTTCTCGGTCAGCCACGAGCTCACGCCCGGGAGCCGCCCGCGCTCGACATGCGATCGACCATAGCCGGTGCTCCCGAGGTCAGGGCACCGGGGCCGACAGCGAGAAGCGGGTCTCCGACACGTTGACCTCGACGGCGCCGGCCGATCCCGGGGCGGCGTCGGACGCGACGGCCGGCGTGGTGCCGCGGTAGGCCACCGACTCCCCCGCGCCGAGCGAGGAGACACGGGGCGTGAACGTGCACGTGCCCCCCGGGTCGCGCACCAGCACCGGGCGGGGGCTGCCGCCGGCGGCCAGCTCGATGCGCAGCGGAGGGGACGGCGCCGGCCTGGTCGTGTCGAGGTTGGCCACGGTGAGGGTGACCCGCACGTGGGCCTGCCCGGCCGGTGGGGCGGTGGTGGCGCACTCCTCGGCCGAGGCGGCGGCGAGCCGGTCGCCCACGTCGAGCGTGATGCGGTAGCGGTAGCCGTCGGTGGACGTCAGCTCGCCCGAGAAGGAGCGGGGGGCGGTGGTCGTGGGCGCCGCCGTCGTCTCCGGCGCCTGGCCGGCCACGGTGGGGTCCTGGTCGCGGCCGCAGGCGGCGAGGAGGACCAGGGCGGCCGCAGCCAGGGCGAGGGCGGTGCGCGTGCTCAGGCCCCCGACGCTACGCCGATCCGTCGGCCACCGCCGGGCAGTCGGCCCAGTCGTCGCCGTCGCCGCCCCATCCCTTGGCGAGGAGGAAGCCCCGCGCCCGCTCTGCCCGCTCGTAGCGGTTGACCAGCGCCCAGAAGCGGGGGCCGTGGCCGGGCACCGCCAGGTGGGCCAGCTCGTGGACGATCACGTAGTCGAGGACCCAGAGGGGGTAGCGCACGAGCCGGGAGGAGATCCGGATGGAACGATCGGCCACCGAGCACGAGCCCCAGCGCGACCGCTGGTTGTCCACCCACCGGACCGACGACGGGAAGGGCAGCTCCAGCCGGCGGGCGAGAGCGCGAGTGCGCTGGTCAAGAGGCACCTTGGATGTGTTGGAACGGTGTTGGAGCCGCTGGACGAGGCGATCGACGTGGGCCCGCTCGTCGGCCGCGCTCATCGTCGCCGGGATGGAGACGCGGATGACCCCATCGACCTCGCGGGCCTCCACGGTGCGGCGCCGGCGGCTGCTGCGGACGACCTGGACCTCCATCGCCGCCGAGCGTAGGGGGGCGGAACCCGCAGGTGGCGGACCCTGACCCCCCGTGATCCCGCCGGTGTCGTTGCCGAGGCGGGGCGGCGGTGGTAGACCATCCACCACCTCCGAGGCGTGGCGCGCCGGGTGGGGACCACTTCGGGATGACCGCGGACCAAGCGACCGAAAGCAGCAGCGCCCTTCGTCGGGCCACCATGGCCCTGTTCGCCGCGCTCGCGGCCGGGCTGCTGGTGGCGCTCCTCTTCCCCGGCCGGGCCGCCGCCCAGGCCCTCACCGCCGACGGCGCCGCTCCCGCCCCCACAACCACCGTGGCCGCCC
>DATLGZ010000282.1:0-2463 GCA_035540235.1 Acidimicrobiales bacterium
ACTCCGGCCCGTCCCGCAGCAGGTGGAGCAGGCCGCAGACCGTCACCACCACCACGGCCAGGCCGGCGCCGAGCCGGGCCGGGTCGCACAGCGGCCGCCTCCACAGCACCAGGCCCCCCGCCCCCAGGACCACGACCGGGACGGCGAACCGGCCCACGCCGAAGGCGGCCGCCGCCCCGTCGCGCAGGGCGCGGCCGGCGGGGCCGGCCAGGTCCCAGTAGACGGCCAGGGCGGCCAGCAGGCCGGCCGCCGCCAGCGCCAGCCCGACCAGGTCCTGCCCGTGCCCGCTCCCCGCCGACGAGCGCCTGGCGGCCGCGGAAGGCTTCCGGGCCGGCGGCTTGGGCCCGGGCAGCTTGGGCCTGCGACCGGCGGCGGCGGCCGCCGGCTTGATCTTGGCCTTGGGCTTGGCCGTGGACTTGGGCTTGGCCTTGGCCTTGGGCGGCGTCCTGGTGGCCACAGTGGCCACAACGCTAACAGCAGCAACAGCGTCGAGCCGCCATCCTGGCCGGCGCCGGCGGTCGCAGCGACACCCACCGGCGGCCGCACGCGCGCCGACGGCGCCTCCTCGGCTGCCGGCAAAGAGGAACGGCGGAGGGCGGTGCAGCTTCGCCGGTCGCCCGGCGACGCCGGGCCAGAGGCTCGCTAAGCCTCGACGACGACCGGGACGATCATGGGGCGGCGGCGGGTGCGGTCGGCCACGAACCGGCCGGTGGCCTGGCGGACCCGGCGCTTGAGGGCCTCCACGTCGATGGTCCCCTCGCTGAAGGTGCCGCCCAGGGCCTTGACGACCTGTTCGCGGGCCTCGTCGAGCAGGGCCTCGGCCTCGGGGGCGTGGACCCAGCCCCGGGTGATGATCTCGGGCGAGCCCACCACCTCGCCGGAGTGGCCGTCGACCGTGACCACCACCACCACGAACCCCTCGTCGGCCAGCACCCGGCGGTCGCGGAGCACCCCGTGGCCGACGTCGCCCACCATGCCGTCCACGTAGAGGTAGTTGGCGGGGACGCTGTCCACGAAGTCGAGCCCGCTGTCGGTCAGCTCCACCACGTCGCCGTCCTCGGCCAGCAGCACGTTGGAGGGGGCCACGCCCATCTCCATGGCCAGCCGGCTGTGGTGGGTGAGGTGGCGGAACTCGCCGTGCACGGGGATGAAGAACTCCGGCTGCACCACCGACAGCAGCGTCTTCAGCTCGTCCTGCTTGCCGTGCCCGCTCACGTGCACGTCGGCCAGCCCGGCGTGCACGACCTCGGCCCCCAGCCGGTACATGCCGTCGATGACCTTGTTGACCGTGTACTCGTTGCCGGGGATGGCGTGGGCGCTGAGCACCACCAGGTCGCCCTCCTGCACCTTCAGCCACTTGTTCTCCCCCGCCGCCATCAGGGCCATGGCCGACATGGGCTCGCCCTGGGACCCGGTGGAGATCACGCACACCTCGCCCCTGCCGAACTCCTCCAGCCGCTCGATGTCGATCAGCGACTCGTCGGGGATGGTGAGGACGCCCATGCCCCGGCTGAGGGCCACGTTCTTCTGCATCGACCGGCCCAAGGTGGCCACCTTGCGCCCGGTGGCGATGGCGGCGTCGGCGATCTGCTGGATGCGGTGGATGTGGCTGGCGAAGCAGGCGGTGACGATGCGGCGGCCGGGGTGGGCCCGGAAAAGCTCGGCCAGCACCCGCCCCACGGCCCGCTCGCTCATGGTGTGGCCCTTCTCCTCGGCGTTGGTCGAGTCGGAGAGGAGCAGGCGGATGCCGGACTCGGAGGCGATGGCGCCGATGCGGGCCAGGTCGGTCACCCGGCCGTCTACCGGGGTGAGGTCGAGCTTGAAGTCGCCGCTGTGGAGGACGACGCCCTGGGGCGTGTAGAAGGCGGTGGCGAAGCCGTGGGGCACGGAGTGGGTGACGGGGATGAACTCGCAGTCGAACGGCCCGATGCGGCGGCGCTCGCCGTCCTGCACCGGGACCAGCTGGGTCCGGTCGAGGAGGCCCGCCTCCTCGATGCGGTTGCGGGCCAGGCCGAGGGTGAGCGGCGACCCGTAGATGGGGAAGGAGAGCTCCCGCAGGAGGTAGGAGAGGGCGCCCACGTGGTCCTCGTGGCCGTGGGTGAGGATGCAGCCCTCCACCCGGTCGGCGTTGCGGCGCAGCCACGTGAAGTCGGGGAGGACGAGGTCGATGCCCAGCATCTCGGCGTCGGGGAACATGAGCCCGCAGTCGAGCAGCATGATCCGCCCGCCGACCTCGACGGCCGCGCAGTTGCGGCCGATCTCGCCCAGGCCGCCGAGGAAGGTGATGCGGACGGGGTCAGCCACTCGTCGACGTGCCCTGGCCGGCGGCGGCGTGGAGCCGGTCGAGCACCTGGCGGGCCCGCTCCTCGAGACCCTCGGGGGCGGGGCCGAGGGGCAGCCGGCACTGGCCCACGGGAAGGCCGAGCACCCGCATCATGGCCTTGGCGGGGATGGGGTTGGGGG
>DATLGZ010000283.1:0-2222 GCA_035540235.1 Acidimicrobiales bacterium
GTGCAGAAGCTGACCGAGCTGGGGGTCGACGTGATCGTCCCCTTCGCCGCCGAGCGGTCGGTCGTGCGCTGGACGACCGACCAGGCCGCCGCCCACGCCCAGCGCTGGCGGCGCGTGGCCCGGGAGGCGGCCATGCAGAGCCGCCGCACCTGGCTGCCGGAGGTGGCCGACGTGGCCACCTTCACCGACACGGTGGCCCGCCCCGGCGCCGCCCTGGCCGCCGCCGGGGGGGAGGCGGCCCCCGACCCCGCCGTCCACCGCCTCGTCCTGGTCGGGCCCGAGGGCGGGTGGTCGGACGCCGAGGTGGACGAAGCGGCCCGCCGGGGCTGCGCCCGGGTCCGCCTCGGCCCCCATGTGCTGCGGGCGGAGACAGCGGCCATGGCCGCCGCCGCCCTGCTGGCCGCGGTGCGCGACGGCCTTCTCGGGCGGCCTCCAATCCCGACCTGATCGCCCGGGTTTCCGCCACTCTTCGTCGTTGCCCTGAGTCTCTACGTCGCAGTAGACTGATGTGGGGAAGATCAGCTAAGGGGGGCTGGGTGAGCGACGAAAGCGCGGGCGCCAACCCTGCGCACACCTACGCTCGCCGCGTCGGTCAGCGGCTGCGTGCCATCCGGCGGCAGAAGGGGCTGTCGCTGCAGGACGTCGAGGCGGCCTCGGGCCACGAGTTCAAGGCGTCGGTGCTGGGCGCCTACGAACGGGGGGAGCGCATCATCTCCGTCCCCCGGCTCCAGCGCCTGGCCGGCTACTACGAGGTGCCGGTCGACCAGTTGCTGCCGCCCGCATCAGAGCTGGCCCGGGCCGGGTCCGGGGCCCGGGAGGCCGACGGCAGCGACGGCTCCGGCGCCCCCGCCAACCACTCCAACACCGCCACCGAGAAGGTCACCTTCGACCTCGCCCGCTTCCGGGACGTGGACGACCCCGAGCTGGAGATGGTGCGCCAGTACCTCAACAGCATCCAGGTGATGCGCCAGGACTTCAACGGGCGCATGCTGACGATCCGCCGGGACGACATCAGGGCCATCGCCGGCATGTTCGGCACCGATCCCGGCGCTCTCGTCCAGCGGCTCGAAGCCCTCGAACTGCGCATGGCAACCTAACCTGGCCCGCCCATGGGGGCCCGATGAGACGAGCACACGAGCTCCGGCGGCTCGGCTGGGCCCGGCTGGCGACAGCCTTGGTCACGGCGGCCGTGGTGGCCACCGCCTGCGGTGGCGGGGGGAGCGGCTCCACCGCCGTGCTCCGGGTGGTGATGACCGACGACTGGGTCACGCCCCCGTTCACCGATGCGGTGCGGGAGTTCGAGCGCACCCACCGGGGCGTGCGGGTCGACATCGACAAGGGCCCGATCGGGCGCATGGCCGACGTCGTGCGGGCCGGCATCGCCAGCGGCGCCCCGCCCGACGTCGTCCAGGGCCACGCCCACACCGGCGCCGGCCAGGACCTGGCCGACCCGGTTGACGACCTCTGGGTCGACCACGGCATCAGCGCCGACGAGTACCTGCCCGGGGCGGTGGAGGACGTCACGTGGGCCGGACGGCGCTACGGGGTGCCGCTCGACAGCAACGCCATGGCCCTGATCTACAACCGCGACATCTTCGACGCGGCTGGCGTCCCACCGCCCGACCCTTCGATGTCGTTCCTCGACTTCGAGCGCATGGCCGCCCGCCTCACCAGCCCCGACGGTTCCCGCCGGGCCCTGGTCGTGCCCGTGGACACCTGGGTCACCTACGGGTGGCTCCGGGCCAACGGCGGAGGCCTGGTGGAGGTCGACGAGGCGGGGCGCCCCACCTTCACCCTCAACCAGCCCGCCGTCGTCGACACCCTCGCCTTCCTGCGCCGCCTGATCGACACGGGCATCGCCTACGGCCCGAGCGGCCCCGACGCCCGCTCCACCGACGCCTACGCCCTGTTCCGCTCCGGGGCCGCCGCCATGTACGCCAGCGGCTCGTGGGACCTGGTGCGCATCCTCCGGGAGGAGCCCGGCGGCCGCTACGGCGTGGCCCTCATGCCCCGAGGTACCACCGGCGCCACCCAGGGCACGGCCATGGGCGGCAGCAGCCTGTGGATCCCCCGGGGCGCGCAGAACCGGGAGCTGGCCTTCGAGTTCATGCTCCTGCTCACCTCCGACCGCTACGCCCTGCGCTTCGCCCGGGAGGAGGGCCGCCTCCCCGTCCGGCCCCGTGTCCTCTCCGACCCCTACTTCGCCGAGCCCCGCCTCAACG
>DATLGZ010000284.1:0-1705 GCA_035540235.1 Acidimicrobiales bacterium
ATCCTCGCCATCGCCCTGAGCATCGTGCTGCTGGCCGACCTGTTCATCGACCGCGAGCGCAAGTGGATCGTCAGCAACCTGGCCGCCTTCGGCCTGCTCGCCGCGCTCGTGCCGATCGTGTCCCTCGCGATGTTCGGCGACGACACGCGGTCGCTGTTCGGCGGCGCCTACGTGGTCGACCGCTTCTCGCTGGTGCTGAAGGGGCTGTTCCTGGTCACCGCCTGGGTGGTGCTGCTGATGTCACAGCGCTACGTCGAGGAGGGCGACTACTACGAGGGCGAGTTCTACTTCCTCGTCCTGTGCTCGGTGTTCGGGATGAGCCTCATGGCCTCCGCCCGCGACCTCATCACCATCTTCATCGCCCTGGAGACGCTGTCGCTGCCCGCCTACCTGCTGGCCGGCTGGCGCAAGCGCGACGTGAAGAGCAACGAGGCGGCGTTGAAGTACTACCTGCTGGGGGTGCTGGCCTCGGCGGTGATGCTCTACGGCATGTCGCTGATCTTCGGCTTCACCGGCACCACCGTGCTGGCCGAGATCGGCGAGCAGGTGGCGGGCGCGGTCGGCGCCCAGCCGGTGGTCAGCGTGGGGATCGTGTTCGTGCTGGTGGGCTTCGCCTTCAAGGTCTCGGCCGTGCCGTTCCACTTCTGGGCGCCTGACACCTACGAGGGCTCGCCCACACCGGTCACCGCCTTCCTCTCGGTGGCCTCGAAGACGGGCGGCTTCGTCGCCCTCTTCCAGCTGGTGTTCATCGGCTTCTTCGGGCGCGACGACGTGTGGGCGCCGGTGTTCTGGATCCTGGCCGCCCTGTCGATGACGGTCGGCAACCTGATCGCCCTGCGCCAGACCAACGTCGTGCGCATGCTGGCCTACTCGTCGATCGCCCAGGGGGGCTACATCCTGGTGCCGTTCGCGGTGGCCGGGGTCAACCCCGACGCCACCCGCTCGGCCATCACCGGCGCGGTCGTCTACCTGCTCGTGTACGCGGCCATGAACCTGGGAGCCTTCGCCGTCGTCATGGCGGTGGCCCGCAAGACCCGGTCGGCCGAGCTGTCCTCCTACGGCGGGCTGTTCGAGTACGCACCGGGGCTGTCGGTGCTCATGGCCCTGTTCATGTTCTCGCTGGCCGGCATCCCACCCCTCGCCGGAGCGTGGGCGAAGATCTTCGTGTTCCGGGCCGTCCTCGACGCCGGCACCGCCTGGGCCATAGCCCTGGGCGTGATCGCCGCCATCAACTCGGTGATCGCCCTCTTCTACTACTCGCTGGTGCCCAAGGAGATGTTCATGAACCCCGTGCCCGACGGGGACAAGACCCGCATCCCGGTGCCCGCTTCGCTCACCGCCGCCCTGGGCGTGACCGCCGCCGTGGTCGTCGTCATCGGCGTGTACCCGCAGCTGTTCGCCCGCCTCGGAGACCTGGCGTCGTTCGTTCCGTAGCCGAGGTCGTGGCCGAGAGGGCGCGCCGGCTGGGCCCGCTCCGCTTCGACGAGGTCCTCGACCTGGCCCTGTACCACCACGACCTCGGGTTCTACGCCACCGGCTCGGGCGCGGGGCGGGGAGGGGCCGACTTCCTCACCAGCCCCGAGGTGGGCCCCCTCTTCGGAGCGGTGCTGGCCCGGGCGCTGGACAGCTGGTGGGACGGCCTGGGCCGGCCCGACCCCTTCGTCGTCGTCGAGGCGGGGGCGGCGTCGGGGGCGCTGGCGGCGGC
>DATLGZ010000285.1:0-1563 GCA_035540235.1 Acidimicrobiales bacterium
GGCACGGGCAAGTCGACGCTGGCCCGGGCGCTGGCCGGGGAGATGGGGGCGGTGGTGCTCCGCTCCGACGAGGTCCGCAAGGAGCTGGCCGGCATCGACCGGGGGCAGGCGGCGCCCGCCCCCCTCGACGAGGGCCTGTACCGGCCGTCGGCCACCGCCGCCACCTACGCCGAGCTGCTCGAGCGGGCCCGGCGGCGGCTGGGCGGCGGGGAAACGGTGGTCCTGGACGCGTCGTGGCGGGACAGGGCGTGGCGCGACCGGGCGGTCGCCCTGGCCCGAGAGACCTGCTCCGACCTGGTCGAGCTGCGGTGCGTGGCGCCCCTCGACGTGGCCGTCGCCCGCGTCCGGGAGCGGGCCCGGGGAGGCGGGGACCCCTCCGACGCCACCCCCGAGGTGGTGCGGGCCATGGCCGGCGCCCACGACGGCTGGGACTCGGCCACGGTCGTCGACACGTCCGGCGCCCCTGGGGCGGCGGCGGCTGCCGCGCTGGCGGCGGCGGGGTGGCGCACGATGTGACTTCCGCCCCTAGGCCGCCGGCGCCCCCGGCCGTACGGTGCCTCTGACGAAGGGAGCGAGGCTGATGAAGATCCGTGACGTTGTGGCCAAGGCCGCAGTGACGATCCCCGGCGACGGGACGCTGGCCGAGGCGGCCGCCCTCATGGACTCGGCCAACGTGGGGGCCCTCCTGGTGATGGACGGCGACCGTCTGGCCGGCATAGTGACCGATCGCGACGTGGTGGTCAGGGCGGTGGCCAGGAGCTACCCGCCCGACGCTCGCATCGACAGCGTCATGTCCACCGGCGTGATCACCGTGGACGCCTCCGCCGACGTGGCCGACGCCTACCGGGCGGTGAGCGGGCACGGCGTGCGGCGGCTGCCGGTGATGGACGGCCACCAGGTGGTGGGGATGCTGACGGTGGACGACCTGCTGGTGCGGGCCGTGACCGATCTGGGCCACCTCGCCCGGCCGGTGGTGGGGGAGCTGGCCTTCGGGCACCACCCCGCGCCGGCGCCAGCCGTCCGCTGACCGGCGGATCAGCGGGGCCGCGTCAGAGCCCGGCCCGGTCGGGCACCCGCCACTCGACAGTGGTGCCCGCCCCCGCGCCGCCGACGACGCTGAAGCTGCCGCCCAGGCGGGTGGCGCGGGACTCCATGTTGGCCAGGCCGTGACCGCCGGCCCGGCG
Organism: Acidimicrobiales bacterium; assembly: GCA_035540235.1. GTDB lineage: Bacteria > Actinomycetota > Acidimicrobiia > Acidimicrobiales > AC-14 > JBFMCT01. The sequence continues at coordinate 1,185 of DATLGZ010000285.1, forward strand.
GGTCGCGGGCAGGCCACGGCCGTCGTCGACGACGCGCAGGCACAGGTCGCCGTTGCGCACCACCTCCACGTCGACCCGGCGGGCCTGGGCGTGGCGGGCCACGTTGGCCAGCGCCTCCCGCAGCACGGCCAGCACCTCGGTGGCCACCTCGTCGGAGGTGCTGTCGACCGGTCCGTCGAAGAGGACGCGCGGGTCGAAGCCCAGGGCCCCGGCCGCCTCGGCGGTGAGGGACAGCACTCGCGAGCGCAGGCCGCTCGCCGACGAGCGCGACGCCTCCAGGCCGAAGATGGCGGTGCGGATGTGCTTGACGGTGAGGTCGAGGTCCTCCACCGCGCCGTTGATGCGGTCGGCCACCTCGGGACGGGCGGCCAGGCGGGCC
>DATLGZ010000286.1:0-6718 GCA_035540235.1 Acidimicrobiales bacterium
GGGCCGGACCGGCGAGGTGGTGAGCCGGCCGTCGGATCCCGAGGCGGTGGCGTCGGCCTTGCGCCGCGTGCTGGCGGACGAGGCCCGGCGGGGGGCCATGGGGGCCGAGTCCCGCCGCCGGGCCGAGTCCGAGTTCTCCTACGACCTCCTGGCCGCCCGTCTCAGCGCCGCCCTGGCGGCCCACGAGTGACCATCCGCCGGGCGTCGTGGTGGGGGACGGCCCTGTTCACGGCGACGTCGGCGGGGGCGGCGGCCGCCCCCGAGACGGCGCTGCAGGGGGTGGCGTTCGTCGTGGCCGTGGGGCTGTTCCTGGCCGGCTGCGGGATCTTCGCCGCCGCCTACAACCAGGCGGTGCGGCGCAGCCGCCAGTCGGTGATCGGCGTGACCCAGCTGTTCTTCCTCACCGGCGACTCGGCCCCGGCCGACGTTCGCCGCAGCCTGCTCGGCGCCTTCGGCCTCCAGGTGGCGGTGGCGCTGGGAGCGGCCATCGCCCGCCCCTACAGCAGCCTGGCGGCAGGGACGCTCACCCCTCTTTACGGCCTGGCCCTGTGCGGCCTGTGGGCCGCCCGCCACGGCGCCTTCCCCCGGCGCGAGCCGGGAGACAGGGGCGACTAGGGCCAGGCGCCTGGCGCCGCCCGACGGCGCGAGCGCCAGCGAGCCGGGCGGGGATGGGGGAGCACGGCGAAGCCGTGCGGCGGGGGCGCAGCCCCCGAGGCAGCCAGGCGCCTGGCGCCGCCCGACGGCGCGAGCGCCAGCGAGCCGGGCGGGAATGGGGGAGCACGGCGAAGCCGTGCTGCACGGCGAAGGCGTGCGGCGGGGGCGCAGCCCCCGAAGCAGCTAGGAGCTGGCCGAGCGGGCCCAGTCGGGCGGGGGTGTGAAGGCGATGGACTCGACGAGGCCCTTGAGGTCGTCGGGCAGGTTGTCGAGGGGCAGCTCGTAGCCGCCCGAGGCGGCGGTCACGTTGCGGATGAGCTGGCTGTCGTCGACGTTGACGGCGTCGCCGAAGAACTGCTCGAAGAGCGACTTCTTGCCGCCGATGGAGAACTTGCCGGTGAAGGGGGCGTGGACCTCGAAGCCGGCGGTGGTGAGGCGCGACTTGGCCAGGCCGATGGCCCGCAGGTCCTCCGACAGCGGGACCCCGCTCTCGGGCGTCGACGTGGTGCGCCTCTCCTTGGGCAGGATGGTCACAACCGCCGACAGGGTTGGGTCAGTGGGATCTTCCTCGGCCACGCCGCCATCGTAGTCACGACTGGGTAGTCACAACCCCGGGGAGGGCGGGGACTCCGCCCCGGGCGGCCGGCGCTACGCTCCGGGGGAGTGCCGGCCATCACCGAAGCGGTCGTCAGAGAGCTCGCCGGGTTCACCGGCACCGACGCGCCGGTCACGTCGCTGTACCTCGACGTCGACGGGCGCCGGTTCCTGCGCAGCCGCGACCTCGAGCCCCACCTCGACGCCCTCGTGCGGGAAGCGTCGTCCCGGGCGGCGTCGAACGGCCACCGTGGGCCGGGCGGCGTCCCTGCCCTGACGAAGACGGCCCAGCAGTCGGTAGAGGCCGACCTGGCCCGCATGTCCGACCACGTCCGCAGCAGCCTGCGCCGTTCCCACACCCGAGGCCTGGCCATGTTCTCCTGCAGCGCCCACGGCTTCTGGAACGTCGTCGAGCTGGGGGTGCCGGTACGCAACCGGGTGGTGATCAACCACTCCCCCTACGTCCGGGAGCTGGAGGCGATCGTGGCCCGCCGCCAGCGGTTCGCGGTGCTGCTGGCCGACCGCCAGCGGGCCCGCATCCTCCTCTACGAGCTGGGCGGGCTGGTCGAGAGGACCGAGCTCATCGATCTGCTGCCCCGCCACGACGACGACGGCGGCGAGCTGAACCGTGACCAGGTGGCGGGCCGGTCGGCCGCCGTCGCCTCCCGGCACCTGCGGCGGGCCGCCCGGGTGGCGTTCCAGGTCTTCCGCGAGCAGGGGTTCGACCATCTGGTGATCGGGGCCCCCGACGAGACCGCCACGGCCCTGGAGCGGGAGCTTCACCCCTACCTGCGGGAGCGGATAGCGGCCCGCGTGTCGGTGCCGGTGGCGGCGTCGGAGGACGAGATCACCGCCGCCGCCCTGGCCGTGGAGGCCGACGTCGAGCGTGAGCGGGAGGCGGCGGCGGTGCAGCGGCTGCGCGACGCCCTGGGCGCAGGCCGCGGCGGCGTGGCCGGGCTGGAAGCGGTGCTCGGCGCCCTGGTGGCCCGCCGGGTCGACACGCTCCTGGTGTCGGACGGCTACGAGGCCCCCGGGTGGCGGTGCCGGGGCTGCCAGTTCGTCGGGGCACGAGGCCCGGGCTGCCCGGTGTGCTCGTCGACCATGGACCGTGTCGACGACGTGGTGGAGGAGGCGGTGGAGGACGCCCTGGCCCAGTCCTGCCGGGTGACGGTGTGCGCCGGCAACGCCGACCTCGACGTCCTCGGCCGCATCGGGGCGCTGCTGCGGTACTGACGATGCCCGGCCGTCCCGGCGCCCCGCCCACCCGGAGGTGTGCGAGGCGCCGGAAGACGACAGGGTGTCGCTCCGGGAGGGGTCGCTACCCGGAGACTCCGGCCGGGGCCTTGGGCCCCGTGCGCTTGGAAGCGGCGGGCTCGCCACTGCGCCGCCGGGCGGCGAGGGCCACCACCAGCAGGACCAGCCCCACCGCCAGCAGGCCGATCACGCCGGCCAGCACGATCTTGGCCGCGGGGGACGCCCCGCCCCCCAGGGCCTCGAACTGGACGGCCGCCGCGAACATGTCGGACGTGCCTCCGCCCAAGGCGGTGCCGTCTACCTGGTTGGGGTCGGTGAAGCGGGTGTCGTCCCAGGCGAAGACGGCCAGCTTGTCGGTGGCGGCGATGCCCGGCGGGGAGCTCATGTCGTAGTTGACGCCCCACACCCCGTAGAGGCGGCTGATGGAGCGGTCGGTGATGCGGGTGTTGGCCGACCACGTGCGCCCGTTGTCGTTCGAGTACGTGTAGAACACGTCGTTGCTGCGGGTGCCGGGGTCGAGGCGGGTGTCCCACCACGCCACGTCGACGCGCCCGTTGGGGGCGACGGCGATGTTGGGGATGTACTGGCCCTTCAGCTCGGCCGGGTCGAGGTCGGGCAGCCGCCGCCGCTCCGTCCAGGTGGCGCCGCCGTCGGTGGACTGGCGGTAGTAGATGGTTCCGTAGGCGGCGATGTCGGGGTTCTCGTTGCCCATGGCCACCCAGTGCAGGGTGCCGTTGGGGCCGCCCTTGGGGCTCCACGCCAGGCGTGCGCCGAACCCGTTACGGCGGTCGTAGCTGCCCACCTGGGTGGTGGTCCACGTCTTGCCCTGGTCGGTGGTCTTGGTCAGGAAGTAGGCGGGCGGCGGGGCCGGGGTGATGTTGGCCTGGGCCGAGTGCCACAGCACGTAGACGTTGCCCTTGTCGTCGATCGCCGACGTGGGGTTGCGGCCGCCGAAGTTGGCCTCCTGGTTGGGCTGGGCCGCCCGCGACCCCTCGGCGGGCACCGTGGTGGTGGGCGCCGGGCCGCCGGCCGGGATCGTCGTAGCGGTGGGGGCGATGCGCAGCGCCTCGTCCCGCACGGCCTGCGACTTGTAGGCGTCGGCGGTCATGTCGATGCGGTCGCCGAAGGTCCTGCCGCCGTCGGTGGAGATGGCGGTGTAGACCCGGGTGGGCTCGGCGTTGGGGGCGGTCATGCCCGGCATGCCCCGCTGCCAGGTGACGTACACGATGTCGTCACGCCCGTTCTTGGTGTCGACGACCAGGGCCGTCACCGGGCGGTTGTTCTCCACCTCCGGGCCCTGCTTGCCGCGGGCGTTGCGCACGATGGTGTGCTCCCACGTGTCGCCCAGGTTGTCGGAGCGGGCGACGACCACGCTGAAGTTGCCGCCGCTGCCGGCCAGGCGGTCCTCGGTGTCCCAGCCCGGGATGGCGTAGTAGAGCGTGCCGCTGCGGCCGAAGGCCAGGTAGCCGTGGAAGATGTTGGAGTTGTTCTGCTGGCAGAACGGGTAGCCCTCCGGCATCGGCGACGAGTCGGTGAGCAGCTTCCAGGTCTGGCCCGCGTCGGTGGAGCGGACGAGGTTGCACCGGCCGGTGCGGAAGTCGGCGTAGGCGCCGACGATGCGGTTGGGGTTGGACGGGTCGGCGAGGAGGTTGGGCGCGTTGTAGGTGCGCGACGGGTTGAGGTCCTCGTTGGTGATCTGGACGGGCTGGGTGACGCGCAGGTGGGACTGCGCGAGCGCCGGGGCCTGAGCGGCGAGGGCGGCTGCTGCCACCATCGCCAGCCCGCGGCTCCACTTCCTGGTCATGGTTCCCCCCTTGGGAGCGCGGTCGGATGCCGAACGACCCCTCCCGGGGGAGGGGTCGTTCGGTTGGAGCGTTGGTCTACCGGCGAGCGGGTGCGGCCCGAGGAGCGGGGCCGCGGCGGCCGGCGAGCAGAGCGGCCATGCCGGCGAGGAACATCCCCAGGCCGGCCACGCCCAGGCCGACGAGGGCGAGGGTGGCGCCGCTGACCGAGTTGTCCTCGGTGATCAGGCCGGCGGGCCGGCCCTCCTCGACGGGCCCGGCCGCCGCCCCCACCACGGGGGTGGCCCCGTTAGGCCCGGTGACGGTGAACAGGGCTCGCACCGGCATCTGCGAGACCTTGCCGTCGGGGGCGTTCTGGCTGAAGATCAGCACGTAGTTGCCGGGCTTGGCGTCGGCCGGCACGGTGAGCTCACCGCCGAACGGGGCGCCGTTGCCGGCGTGGGTGAAGGTGGCCAGCACGGGGGCGTTGAGGTCGTTCCACCTGACGTCGATCGGATCCGCCTTGCGGAAGTCCCGCATGGTGGCGGTGACCGTGTCGCCGGGGCCCGCCTTGGCCGGGTTGAGGGTGACCGAGGGGCCCGAGACGCAGGCCCATGCGCTTGCGGTTGCTACGACCGTTGACATGGCGGCGCCCAGGGCGCCGATGGCCCATTTCCGTACGTTCATGAGGTCCTTCCTCCTGCGAAGGACGGCGCAGGCCGGAGGCCTCTTTCTCCAGCCACCCCCCACCGTCCGGGGCGAATTCTCCTCGGACGGCCGGCGGTTCTCAATAGATGCCGGCGGCACCTATATATGCTCGACAGTCAGCGGGTGTGGCGGGCGCCGTCGGCGGCGGAGGCGGTGCTGTCCACCAGCGTGATCCCGCCCCACACGATCAGGCGCTGGCCGTCCCACGCCCCGAGGGGGTAGCCCCGGGCCAGGAGGGTGGTGGGCTCGATGGCGCGCCAGCGGTCGGCGGCCGGGTCGTAGGCGGCCCCGTCGTCGAGGGGCACGGTGGCCTCGGGGTCGCGGAAGGGGCTGTTGCGGGCCAGGCCGGGGCGGGCCGCGCCCGGGTCGGGATGGCCGAGGCCGCCCCACAGCAGCAGCTCGGCGCCGGTCCAGACGGCGAGCATGTTGGACCGGCCCGAGATCGGGCTGGGCGGCAGCCGCCGCCACGTGTTGGTGGTGGGGTCGTAAGCGGCCCCGTCGTCGTGGAACCCCCCATCGGGGCGGTCGCCGCCCCAGATGACGAGCTCCCGCCCCGTCCAGGCCGCCGCCTGGCCGGCCCGGGGGACGAGAGGCCCGTCGGCGAGCGGGCGCCAGGCGTCGCGGGCGGGGTCGTAGGCCCGGCCCTCGGGGGGGACCATCCCGCCCGCGCCGGCGCTGGCCCACACCAGCACCTCCCGCCCCGTCCAGGCCGCCGCCGGGGCGGCGTGGGCCGACGCGGCCACGGCCGGCAGCGGCGCCCACGTGTCGGCCTCAGGGTCGTAGCGGGCCCCGTCGGCCTCGCCCGGGCCGCCCACGGCGCCGATCCCGCCCCAGACGACCAGCTCCGAGCCGGTCCAGGCCACCGCCGCGCCGCTGCGGGCCGACAGCGGTGAGGCCGCCAGCGGCCGCCAGCGGTCTCGCGCCGGGTCGTAGGCGGCGCCGTCGGCGAGGGGGCCGGTGCGGCCCGACCCGCCCCAGACGATCAGCTCCCGCCCCGTCCACACGGACGCGGCCGAGTCGCGGCCCTCGAGGGGGGAGTCGGCCAGGCGCCGCCACCGGTTGCGCTCGGGGTCGTAGGCGGCGCCGTCGGCCATGCGGGGGGCGCGGTCGGCGGGGCACAGCTCGCCCGCGCAGTTCTGCCCTCCCCATACGAGGAACTCGGCGCCCGTCCAGGCGGTGGCGGCCGCGAACCGCCCGCACAGGGGCGAGCGGGCCAGCTCCGACCACGACGTGCCCTGGCTCTCGGGCCCGATCCCCACGTCGGGAGAGGTCTGGGTCGGGCAGGGGAAGGCGGCCGGCTGCGACGTGGCCATCCGCTGGACGGCGTAGGCGCCGCCGGCCACCGCGGCCAGGACGAGCAGCACCACCGCCGGGCGGGAGCGGCGGCCACCGCCGGCCCGAACCGGGGCGCGGGCGTGGTCGGGGCACTTGAGGCCCACGGGCGTCCGGACCGCGCAGGCCGGGCAGATCGGGGTCTCGCACTCGACGCAGGTCAAGCGGGTGGAGGTCCCGTCCCGCGGGCAGGTCAGGGCGCCGCCCTCGCTCACGCATGGGACTGTAGGGGGCCTGTGGCAGGGTGTCCCGTCGTGGCGACGGTCGGCATCGACGTGGGGGGCACCAAGGCCCTGGGGCTGGCGGTGGCGGGCGGGGCGGTGGTGGCCGAACGAAGGGTGGCCACCCCGCCCACCGGCCCCGAGCTGCTGGCCGCCCTGGCCGCCCTGGCCGGG
>DATLGZ010000287.1:0-9035 GCA_035540235.1 Acidimicrobiales bacterium
GGCGGGCGCCGAGTCGACGACCTCGAAGCCGTCGGCGCCCGCCAGGACCCGGCGCACGTGGGCGGCCGCCTCCTCGGGCGTGCGGTCGGGGGCGAAGCGGTGGTTCACGGTGAGCACGGCGGAGTCGGGCACCACGTTGCCGGCCACGCCGCCCTCCACGAACACCGCCTGCAGGCTCTCCCGGAAGACGCACCCGTCGAGCTCGACGAAGCGGCCGGTGTAGCCGTCGAGGGCGGCCAGGTCGAGCGCCATGCGGTGGATGGCGTTGCGGCCCAGCCACGGGCGGGCGGAGTGGGCCCGCACCCCGCCGTAGGCGAGGCGGGCCCGCATCGTGCCCTGGCACCCCGCCTCCACCCGGGCGGCGGTGGGCTCGGCCAGGATGGCGGCGTCGGCCTCGAGCAGGTCGGGGCGCTCCCGGAACAGCCGCTCTACGCCGTTGAAGCGGGAGTCGATCTCCTCGCACTCGTAGAGCACGTAGGTGACGTCCACGGCCGGCTCGGCCACGGTGCGGGCCAGCTCGGCCAGCACGGCCACCCCGCCCTTCATGTCGCACGCCCCGATGCCCCACAGCTCGTCGCCCACGATGCGGGCGCCCTCGTTGCCGTTGGGCGGCACCGTGTCGGTGTGGCCAGCCAGCACCAGGCGCCGGTCGCGGCCGAGCGATGTGCGGGCCACCAGGTTCTCCCCCACCCGGGTCACCTCCAGCCACGGGGCGGAGCGCAGCAGCGCCTCGAGGTGGTCGGTGATGGCCCGCTCGCCGTGGCTGAGCGACGGGATGTCGACGAGCTCGGCGGTCAGCTCGAGCAGGCTGCCCAACTCAACCGCCGGCGCCGTGCTCGCGCAGGATGTCCTCCAGCTTCCCCTTGTCGTGGCGGTCGCCCTCGGCCAGGCGGCGGATCACGAGGGCGCAGGGCAGCCCGAACTCGCCGCCCGGGAACTCCCGGCGGCGCGACGCCTGTACCACCACCGACCAGGGGGGCACCACCCCCCGGCTCAGCTGCTCACCCGTCTGGGCGTCGATGACGGGGATCCCCGGGTTGAGGATCACCCCCTCGGCCAGCACGCTCCCGTTGCCCACCCGGGCCCCCTGGGTGATCATGCACCGGCTGCCGATCAGGCAGTCGTCGCCGATGATCACCGGCGCGGCCTGGGGCGGCTCCAGCACCCCGCCGATCCCCACCCCGCCCAAGAGGTGCACGTTGGCCCCCACCTGGGCGCACGACCCCACGGTGGCCCACGTGTCGACCATGGTGTTGGCCCCCACCCGGGCGCCGATGTTGACGTAGCTGGGCATCATCACCACGCCCCGGTCGAGGAACGAGCCCCACCGGGCCGACGCTCCCGGCACCACCCGCACGCCCGCCTCGTCGTAGCCGTGCTTGAGCGGGATGCGATCGACGAACTCGAACGGCCCCAGCTCGAGCGTCTCCATGGCCGACAGGCGGAAGAGCAGGAGGATGGCCTGCTTGACCCAGACGTGGACCACCACCTCGTCGGTGGCGGGGTCGACCTCGGCGGCGCGGACCTCGCCCCGGTCGAGCAGGCGGACGGCCTGGCGCACCACCGCCAGGGCGTCCTCGTGGCCGCTGGTGAGCTCGGCCCGCCGCTCCCACAGCTCTTCGATCTGGGACTGGAGGTCAGCCATCCCCGCCGAGCGTAGCGGCGCCCGGCCCCGCTCCCAGGGTCGGCGATCGCCCAGGAAGAATGGAACGGTGGTCTGGGACCGGTTGACCGAGAACGGCGTCGGCGCCTGAGCGGGCGGCGCCGCGCCCTCGCCGCCGCCGCCGGCGCGCTGGCCCTGCTCGCGGCGTGCTCGGCCGGCGGGGGCGAGCCCGGCGATCCCCTCGCCGGCCCCGGGGATGGGCCGCCGGCCACCACCGAGGAGCTCGACGGTTACGGGCCGCCCATGCTGCTGGGCCACATCGCCGACCCGGCGGTGGTGGAGAGCAGCGGCGTGGTCGCCTCGCGGCGGTCGCCGGGCCGGTACTGGACGCACAACGACTCCGACGACGGCCCCATCATCTACTGCCTGGACGAGCAGGCCGCCTCGTGCGGCACCTGGACGGTCGCCGGCGCCGGCGCGTTCGACTGGGAGGACATCGCCGCCGGCCCGGGGCCGGAGCCGGGGACCCCCTACCTCTACGTGGGCGACATCGGCGACAACCTGGCGGTGCGACCGTCGATCGTCGTCTACCGGGTGCCGGAGCCCGTGCCGGGGCCGGCCGTGGGCACGACGGCCAGGGCCGACGCCATCACCCTGCGCTACCCGGACGGGCCCCGCGACGCCGAGGCCCTGCTCGTGCACCCCACGTCGGGCGACCTGTACGTGGTGGCCAAGGAGCCCAGCCCCGGGGTCTACGTGGCCCGGGCCCCGCTGGCGGCCGGCGCGGCGGTGACCATGGCGCGGCTGGCCACCCTCCCCGTGGGCGGGCTGGGCGTGCTGGGCTCGGTGACGGGAGGCGACATCTCCCCCGACGGCGCCCGGGTCGCCCTCTGCACCTACGTGGAGGGGCTGGAGCTGGTGCTGCCCCCCGACGCCACCAGCTTCGACGAGATCTGGGCCCAACCGCCCCGGCGGGTCGCCCTGGGCCCCCGCCCCCAGGGCGAGGGGATCGCCTACCGCCTCGACGGGCGGGCCCTGGTGACCACCAGCGAGCGCCGCCTGGGCGGCGCCGCCCCCATGCACCAGGTCGAACGGCGGGGTTAGCTCACGTCGCTGGCCAGGACGCCGCTGCGGATGGCGTACATCACCGCGTCGAGGCGGGAGCGCTGGTGCAGCTTGGCCAGGATGTTGGCCACGTGGCGCTTGACCGTGTGGCCGGAGAGGTGCAACTGGTCGGCGATCTCGTGGTTGGCGAAGCCCTGGCTGACCAGGCGGAGGACCTCCAGCTCCCGCTCGGTGAGCGCCGGCCCGCCCGGCGCAGCCGGCCCCGCCGGGCGGCGGGGCGGGTCCTTGAACTCGACGAGGACCTTGGACGCGATCGACGGCGACAGCAGCAGCCCCAGATCCTGGGCCACCACCCGGACGGCCTGGGCCAGGTCGGTGACCAGGCCCTCCTTGAGGATGTAGCCACCGGCCCCCGCCTTGAGGGCCTCGAAGACGTCGTCCTCCTCCTCGCTGGCCGTGAGCATCACCACCTTGGTGGTGGGCAGCAGGCGGCGGATGACGGTGGCCGCCTCGATGCCGTGCATGCCCGGCATGCGCACGTCGAGCAGCACGAGGTCGGGCACCAGGTCCTGGGCGATGGCCACCGCCTCGGCGCCGTCGCTGGCGTGGCCCACCACCTCGATGTCGGGCTCGTCCTGCAGGAGGGCGAACACGACCCGCCGGAAGCGTTCCTCGTCGTCGGCCACGAGGACACGGATTCGCTCGATCTCTGGCTCCACCTGAAGGGCTCCTCCTAGCCGGCCCGGACCCCAGGGTACAGGGCCGTGCCGCCAATCGGGCGCAGGATGGCATGGACCGCCGGCAAGTGCCCGCCGAGTGGTGGTGCCACCCCCCCTGGCATGGCCCGAACGGGCCACGCGGGCCATGGCCCGCGAGGGCCATTTTCAGAATGGCCCGTGCATTTTGGTCGGGACGCGCCGATCATCATCTCGTGGGAACGCAGCAAGCGGGACCACATGCCGGACCTGAGTACAACGGCGAGGTCAGGCATTCAAGGCAATCAGCCGGTGGAGACACGGGAAAGGAAGTCGAACTCATGAGAGCGACAAAGGCTGTGGCCGGGCTCGCTGGCACCGTGGTCCTGGCCGGTGGCTTGGGCTTCGTGGCCTTACAGCAAGGCGACGAACCGAAGGCAACGCCGCAGGTCACGACCACTGTGCCGGCGGGGTTCTCTCTGCCCACCATCAAGGCCGATGCCACTCCTGAGGAGATCACCCGGTCCGTGCTCGACACGCTCACGCAGCTTCAGCAGCAAGCTCTGCCGCCGGGTGGGACGCCGCAGCGTCTCACCGAGGAGCAGGTCATCGCCGCACTGAAAGCACAGCAAGAGCAGCTCGGAATCAAAGTTCCATAACCAGTACACAAGTACAACCAAACAACCAAAAGGAGAAATACAATGCTGCGCAAGAAGATCATCAGCCTGGGGCTGAGCGCGGCGACGGCCAGCACGCTGGCCTTCACCGTGGCTGCCTCTCCTGCTTCGGCCGACCACAACGTCCAGCACACCGTCTGCCAGGCCCTGCCGGCCGTCGTCATCAGCCAGAACGGCGTCATCGCCCAGGCCGAGCTGAACCGGAACAACGCCAGCAACGACCTCGGCACCGCCCAGTCGCAGCTCGACGACGCCACCTCGGCCTACGTCAACGCGATCAACGGCCTGCTCGACGCGGTCGTCAACGGCGGCGACGTGGCTCTGGCCACCGCCACCCTCAACGTCTCCACCGACAACATCAGCGTGAAGTTCGTCGCCTGGACGAACAAGACCGCCGACCTGTTCATCGCCCAGTACGCGCTCGACGTGGCCGAGTGGCAGATGGGCATCATCAACGGCCTGCAGGCGCCCTGCGTCTAAGTCCCCCGGCTCCACCGGGAAGCGACGAGCGCCCGCTCCGGCGGGCGCTCAGTCGCGCCGGCGGTGCACCGACACCGCGTAGGCCCCGCCGGTGAAGGGCCGGCGGTCCCACGTGGCCCACCGCTCGGCCAGCTCCAGGCCGGCGGCGGCGGCGTGGCGGTCGTAGGCGCCCAGGTCGAGGCGGCCCGCCTCCAGCGAGAAGCCGGCCACCAGGGCCCCGCCCGCCTCGAGGTGGCGGGCGAGAGCGGCCACCACCGCCCCTTCCGTCCCGGGCTGGAGGAAGATCATCACGTTGCCGGCGGCCACCACGGCGTCGAAGCGGCGGCCCAGGTCGAGGGCGGCCAGGTCGGCCCGCACCCACGCCAGCGACGGGCCCTTGGCCCGGGCCTGCTCCAGCATGGCCGGGTCCACGTCCACCCCCACCACGTCGCATCCGCGCCGGGCCAGCTCCACCGCCACCCGCCCCGTGCCGCACCCGGCGTCGAGCACCGACCGCGGTGGCGGGACGAGCGAGCACACGAAGTCGGCCTCCCCGTGCACGTTCTCCCCCCGGGCCGCCATCTCCGCCCACCGGTCGTCGTAGCGGGCGGCGCGGCCGCCGCCCTCGGAGGACCACCGGGTACGGGGCTCGCCGGCCATGTGATCCAGACTGTACGGCCATGACCGACCCGTCGCCCCCGGCCGAGCCCGTCCCTCTCGTCCCCCGCGAGGTCCTGTTCGGGAACCCCGAGCGGATGAGCCCCCGCATCTCCCCCGACGGGTCCCGCCTGGCGTGGATCGCCCCCGACGAGGGGGTGCTGAACGTGTGGGTGACGCCGGTGGGCTCCTGGCAGGCCAAGGCCGTCACCTCCGACCGCGACCGGGGCATCCGCAGCTACTTCTGGGCCCACGACGACCGCCACCTGCTCTACGTCCAGGACAAGGGGGGCGACGAGAACTGGCGGCTGTACGCCGTCGACCTCGACACCGGCGGCATCCGCGACCTCACCCCCTTCGAGGGCGTGCAGGCCCGGGTGGAGGAGGTCGACAAGCACTTCCCCAACGACATCCTGGTGGGGCTCAACCGGGACAACCCCGAGCTGCACGACGTGTTCCACCTCGACCTCGCCACCGGCGAGCTGACCAAGATGGTGGAGAACCCCGGCTTCGTCGGCTTCGTCGCCGACGCCCAGCTCCAGGTGCGGGGCGGCGTGGCGCCCCTGCCGGACGGGGGGCTGGCCATCCTCGTGCGCGACACACCCGACGACGAGTGGCGGCCCCTCCTCCAGGTCGGCCAGGAGGACGCCCTCACCACCTACCCCATCGCCTTCTCGGCCGACGGCAAGTCCCTGTTGGCCATCAGCTCGGCCGGCGCCAACACCGGCCGGCTCGTCCGCATCGACCTGGCGTCGGGAGAGAGCGATGTCCTGGCCGAGGACCCGCACTACGACGTGGCCGGCGCCCGCCTCCACCCCGACACGCGCCAGCCCCAGCTGGTGGCGTTCCTGAAGGACAGGGTGGTCTACGAGGTGCTCGACCCCGAGATCGCCCCCGACATCGAGCTGCTCCAACGCGTCGAGCGGGGCGAGCTGACCCTCCTCAACGAGGACGACGCCGACCGCACCTGGCTGGTGGCCTACATGGCCGACGACGGCCCCGTCCGCTATTACGCCTACGACCGGGCCAGCCGCTCCACCGAGTTTCTGTTCGAGCACCAGCCCGCCCTGGGCCGCTACACGCTGGCCCGCATGGAGCCGTTCTCGTTTACCGCCCGCGACGGGCTCGAGATCCACGGCTACCTCACCTTCCCGCCCGGCGGGGGCCGGCGCGCGCTGCCCACCGTGCTCAACGTCCACGGTGGCCCGTGGGCGAGGGACGCGTGGGGCTACGACGGCGAGGCGCAGTGGCTCGCCAACCGCGGCTACCTCTGCGTGCAGGTGAACTACCGGGGCTCGACCGGTTACGGCAAGGCGTTCACCGGCGCCGGCGACCGCGAGTGGGGGGCCAGGATGCACGACGACCTGGTCGACGCGGTGGCGTGGGTGGTCGACCAGGGGTACGCCGACCCGGCCCGGGTCGCCATCTACGGCGGCTCCTACGGCGGCTACGCGGCGCTGGTGGGGGCCACCTTCACCCCCGACCTGTTCTGCTGCGCGGTGGACATCGTGGGGCCGTCCGACCTGCGCACCCTCATCCGGTCGATCCCGCCCTACTGGGCGCCGATGATCGCCCAGTTCCACACCCGGGTCGGCAACCCCGACACCGAGGACGAGCTCCTGTGGTCGCGCTCGCCGCTGTCGAAGGTCGACGAGATCCGCATCCCCATCCTCGTGGCCCAGGGCGCCAACGACCCCCGGGTGAAGCAGGCCGAGGCCGAGCAGATCGTGGGCGCCCTGGTGGAGAAGGGCCTCGACCACGAGTACCTGCTGTTCCCCGACGAGGGCCACGGCTTCGCCAAGCCCGAGAACCGCATCCGCTTCTACGCCGCCGCCGAGCGCTTCCTGGCCCGCCACCTGGGCGGCCGCTTCGAGCCCGAGCCGGCCGGCGAGGAGGAGGCCCAGCCGTCCCCGTAATCAGTCATCGTCACTTCAGTCGACGTCGTAGTCAGTCGTCGTCGCAGTCAGTCGTCGCAGTCAGTCGTCACCGTCAGTCGTCGTAGTCGTTGTAGTCGCCGTAGCGGGCCTTGGCGTTGACGGCCGACGTGCCGAACAACACCCCCAGCTCCTCCCAGCTCGAGCCCTTCTCGCGGGCCTCGTTGACCATACGGCGGGTCAGGGCGTCGAGGTAGGTGCGGGCGGCGATGACCGCCGAGATGCGCGACATGGGCGGGATCTCGGGGTCGGTCATCTGGTCGAACAGCCGGTGCAAGGCGAAGACGACTTCGTCCTGGGGGTCGATCTCGGGCACGGCGGCATGGTAGGCGGACGGGGGGGCGGGAGCGGGCTGTCTACCCTAAGGGGCCGATGCCCGCCGAGCCCGAGCCGGGAACCCCCCAGGCGGCAGCCCGGGACTGGGTCGCCGCGGTGATGGACCGCGGCGACCTCGCCGCCGCGTGGGCCGTGACCGACCCCACGCTCCGGCTGGTGCTGGCCCAGGACTGGGTGTGGAACCACCGCCACGACCCGGCCATCGGCCACCACGCCGACTGGGACGAGATCGCCGCCGGCCTCGCCGACCAAACCGGCGACCACTCCTTCTGGGACCGCTTCGCCACCGAGTTGGTGGGCACGTGGAGGCGGAGCTGGAAGGGGTTCGGGGCCGAGACGTGGACGGTGCTCCCCGAGCCCGAGGTGCTCGACCTCGACCTGGAGATGGTGACGTTCGTCGAGCCGGGGCCGACCGCCGAGCACCCCGCCGGGCCGGCGTTCGCCCGCCGCTTCGTCATGCGCCACACGGGGGAGGGCTGGCTGGTGGCGGGGCTGAACGGCGACCTCTTCGAGCCCGGCTGGCCGCCCCGCATGGGGCGGCCGGCGTGACCATGCAGGGGCGGCTGCTGGTCGCCACCCCGTCGCTGGACGACCCCAACTTCACGCACACGGTGATCCTGCTCCTCGAGCACGGCGACGACGGGGCCGTGGGCGTGGTCCTCAACCGGCCCACCGGCACCGACCTGGCCGGGGCGCTGCCCACCTGGTCGCGCCTGGCGGCCGAGCCCCCGGTGGTCTTCGCAGGCGGGCCGGTGGCGCCCGACGCCGCCATCTGCCTGGCCCGGCCCTGGCCCGACGAGACCCTCGACGCCTACGAGCCGCTGTTCGACTCACTCGGCACCGTAGACCTGTCCGCCGATCCCGACCGGGCGGCGGCCGGCCTGCAGGGCCTGCGGGTGTTCGCCGGCTACGCCGGGTGGGGCGCCGGCCAGCTGGAGGGCGAGATCGACGCGGGGGCCTGGTGGCTGGTCGACGCCTGGCCCGACGACGCCCTGTCCCCCGAGCCCGAGGAGCTGTGGCGGGCCGTCCTGCGCCGCCAGCGGGGGCCGCTGTCCATGTTCGCCAACTACCCGCCCAACCCGGCGATGAACTGAGGGATCGTGCAGCTCACGCCCGTGCAGGTCCGCGTCCTCGGCTGCCTGGTCGAGAAGGAGCGCACCACCCCGGACAACTACCCGCTCACGATGAACGGCCTGCTGGCGGCGTGCAACCAGACCACCAACCGCTACCCGGTGGTGGAGTTCACCGAGGCCACCGTCTCCAACGCCCTGCTCAACCTGCGGGGGGACGACCTGCTGCGCATCGACTACAGCCGCTCGGGCCGGGGCGACAAGTACCGCCACGTGCTGGGCAGCGCCCTGGGCCTGGACGACGGCGAGCTGTCCGTGCTGGCCGTGCTCATGCTGCGGGGTCCCCAGACGGCGGCCGAGCTGCGCACCCGCACCGAGCGGCTGCACGCCTTCGCCGACCAGGCCGGGGTGGACGCGGTGCTGGCCCGCCTGGCCGACCGCGGGCAGCAGCTGGTGGTGCGCCTCGCCCCCCGGCCCGGCCAGAAGGAGGCCCGCTGGGCCCACCTGCTGGGCGGCGAGGTGAGCTCCGACGACATCCC
>DATLGZ010000288.1:0-2433 GCA_035540235.1 Acidimicrobiales bacterium
CGCGGCGGGCGACCTGGAAGGCGTCCGCCGCGCCATCGCCACCCTGCCGCCCGCCCAGCTCGACGAGCTGCGGCGGCTCGTGGGCGACACCGCCCTGGAGTCGTTCGCGGGGAGCAGCCCGGGCGACCGCAAGGATGGGACGGTCTTCGTGGTGCCGGGCGTGATGGGGTCGCACCTCGCCGTCCCCGACGTCACCGGCGGTGGGCGCAGCGAGCGGGTGTGGCTCAACCCCCTCCGCCTCGTGGCCGGGGAGCTGGCCCGCCTCCGCCTCCCCCCGGGCGCCGACGGCGAAGCGCCTCGGGCAGAGGCTGGCGGTGTCGTGCCCGCCGGCCTCTACCGGAGCTACCTACCCCTCGTCCTCGCTCTCGACGAGCGGTGGGAGGTGGTGCCGGTGCCCTACGACTGGCGCCTGCCGCTGGCGGCGTCGGCCGAGCGGCTGGCCGGCGCCATCACCGACCACTTCGGCGGCCGCCCCCGCCCCGCCCACCTCGTGTGCCACTCGATGGGCGGGCTGGTGGCCCGCATGCTGATGGCCGCCCACGGCGACGTCTGGCACGCCATCGACAGCCCCAAGGAGCGAGCCGCCGGCGGCCGCCTGGTGATGCTCGGAGCACCCACCCGCGGCTCGTTCTCCATCGGGCTGACCTTCAGCGGCGACGACAAGCTGGTGCGCTGGCTGGCCGCCCTCGACCTCGTCGACACCCGGGAGGACGTGATGGGCGTGCTCGCCGGCTTCCCCGGGCTCTACGAGCTGCTCGCCGCGCCCGACGCCGGCCCCGCCGCCAGCCAGACCGAGCAGCTCTACGATCCCACCTGCTGGCAAGGCCGTTTGGACGCCGCTCTGCTGGGGGCGGCCCGGGCGACGCACGCCACCCTGGCGGCCAAGGGGTTCGACCCGGAGCGGATGTACTACGTGGCCGGCGCGGGCCACGAGACGCCCGACGCGGTGCGCATCGGCGCCGGGGGGGTCTTCCACTACCGCCTGACCCGCGCCGGCGACGGCCGGGTGCCGCACGCCCTCGGGGTGGCCGACAAGGCCGGCGTCCCCCTCTTCCCGGGGCGGACGTGGTACTCGCTCGCCGAGCACGGCGCCCTGACCACCGACGCGTCGGTGCTGCGGGCGGTGGACGGCATCCTGCGCACCGGCACGACCGAGGCGCTGAGCGACACCCGCCCGGCCGACCGGGGCCGTTCCTCCCGCGACGGCCGGTGGCTGCCCGCCACCCTCGTGGAGCCGGCCGAGGCGGTGGGGCCCGACGTGGTGGCCGGCCCCGCCCTGCGCTCGCCGGCCGCCTCCCGCACGGAGCGGCGGGCCGCCCTCCAGCGATCGGCCGCCACCGCCGTGTCGTCGTGGCTCGGGGTCCCCCCGGCATCGCCGTCGGCGCCGCCCGTGCTGCGGGTGCGGGTGCTGCACGCCAGCCTGGAGCACAGCAGCTACCCCGTCGTGGTCGGCCACTACCGCGGCGACCCCATCCGGGGCGCCGAGGGTTTCCTCGACTGGCGGCTGGAGGGGCAGCTCTCCCGGCGCCAGGCGGTGGAGCGCTACCCCCGGGAGATCGGAGACGTCCTCCGGGTCATCACCGACGGTGGGTCACCCCCCGGTGGCATCGTCGTCGGGCTCGGGGGCAGCGGCGAGCTGACCCCCGCCGGCTTGGCCCGGGCGGTGCGGGAGGCGGCGGTGGAGCACGCCCTGCGCTGGCTGGAGCAGCCCGACGAGCGGACGGCCGTGGGCGACGGCGCCATCGGCCTCACCAGCGTCATGCTCGGCAGCTACGGGTCGATCGGGATCTCCCTCCCCTCGTCGGTCGCCGCCATCGTCGAGGGGGTGGTGCTGGCCAACGGCCTGCTGGCCGAGGGGGGCGTGGCCGACCGGGCCCGCATCGCCGACCTCGAGATAGTGGAGCGCTACGCGGCGCCGGCCGAGGAGGCGGCCCGGGTCGTGCGTACGGTGGCCGACCAGCTCCCCACCGCGGTGCGGGCCCTGGCGACGATCGTCCCTGACCAGTGCCTGCGCACGGGTGAGGGCCGCCGCCCCGCCGTCCCCACGTCCGACTACGGGGCGGGCATGTGGCTGCGCCTCATCGTCTCCACCACCAACCTCGACCCCGACGGCCGGCGGGTCCTGCTCCGCTACACCTCCCTGGGGTCGCGAGCCCGGGCCGACCAGCTCGTCCAGCCCGTCGACACCCACATCATCGGGCGCATGCTCCAAGACGCCGTCACCCAGACGTCGGTGGACGGGGCCGTCAACGTCGCCCTGTTCGAGATCCTCTTCCCCAACGACGTGAAGCGGGAGCTGGCGGCGGCCGAGAACGTGCAGCTGGTGCTGGACGCCCGCGCCGCCGACTTCCCCTGGGAGGCGCTCACCGACCGGGGCTCGCTCGGGGGCCGGCGCCCGCTGGTGCACAACGCCGGGCTGCTGCGCCAGCTCGC
>DATLGZ010000289.1:0-4674 GCA_035540235.1 Acidimicrobiales bacterium
GTGCGGGGCGGGGCGGGCATCGGGAAACCCGGCTCCCCGCAGGGGGCCAGGTGGCGGGAACCTGGCCGTCACCAAGAGAACGTCGGCCAGAGCGCCGTGGTTCCCGGTCCGGTCGATGCGGTGGGCTCAGCCGCTCTCCCGGGGAACGGCGCCGGTGGAGGCGGGTCCGGCCAGTGGGCTCAGGCGGACCCGGGTGATGGCCCGGTGGTCGACCGCCAGCACGTCGGCGGCCCAGCCGCCGATCTCGACCCGATCGCCGGCCGCCTCGGGGATCCGTCCCAGGGAGACCAGGACCAGCCCCGCCACCGTGGCGTAGTCGCCCTCCGGGAGGTCGACGCCGATGTCGGGGAGGTCGTGGACCGGGAAGGTGCCGGGGACCACCACGGAACCATCGGGCTTCACCTCGACGCCCAAGACGTCGGGGTCGGTCTCGTCGTAGATCTCGCCCACCAGCTCCTCCATCAGATCCTCGACGGTCACGACCCCGGACCCGCCGCCGTACTCGTCGACGACCACCGCGAACTGCTGGCGCACCCGCTGGAGGTTCCTCAGCGCGCCCAGCACCGGCGCCGACTCGGGGAGGAACAGGGCGGGGGCCACCCGGTTCCGCACGGGCGCCGCCCCCCCGTCGACGAGGTCACGCAGGTGGACGACGCCGATCACCCGGTCGAGGTCGCCGCCGTCGGCCACCGGGGCCCGGGAGTGCCCGCTGGTGGTGAGCACGGCCAGGCCCTCGGCGCAGGGCGTGGACGCACTCAGCAGGACCACCTCCCGGCGGGGCGTCATGACCTCGTCGAGCGTCCGCTCGGCCACCTCGAAGGCCTCAGAGATGATCCGGCGCTGGTCGGGGCTGAAAGCACGATGCGTGCCCAGCATGTGCCGCAGCTCCTCCTCGCTCACCTCCTCCCGCTCCAGGGCCGGGTCCCCGCCGAAGAGGCGCACCACCAGGTCGGTCGAGTGTGACAGGGCCCACACCACCGGCCGGGCGAGGGTGGAGAACCACCCCAGCGGGCGGGCGACGGCCAAGCCCCACCGCTCGGCCCGCTGCATGGCCAGCCGCTTGGGCGCGAGCTCGCCCACCACCAGAGTCACGTAACTGAGGAGGAGGGTGACGGCCACGATGGACGCCGGCCGGGCGGCGGCGCCCAAGAAGCTCAGGGGTTCCTCCAGCGGCCGGGCGAGGGTCACGGCGGCGGCGGCCGAGGCGAGGAACCCGGCCAGGGTGATCCCGATCTGGATGGTGGCCAGGAACCGGTTGGGTTCGCGGGCCAGCCGGGCCAGGGCCCGCCCCGCCCCACCGGCACCCTCCAGGCGTCGGAGCTGGCCCTCACGGAGCGACACGAGGGCCAGCTCGCTGCCGGCCAGGGCGGCGTTGACCATGACGAGCAGGGCGACGAGGCCGAGCTGGGGTAAGGAACCTTCCATGGGGCGATGACGCTCCTGTTGCGGTGGCTAAAGCAGATCGGGGACGGGCGTGAGGTCGGCGACCCGGGCCACGGCCGCCGGCCCGGCCGGCGCGGGGGTGGGCCGGGAGTCGTCGGGCCGGAGCACGTGAACGGGGCGGAGGCCGGCTGCCCGCGGGCCCTCGACGTCGGCCTCCCAGGTGTCGCCCACGAAGAGGGCGTCCGCCGGGTCGAGCCCCCCGCAGAGCTGCAGCGTGTGGTGGTAGATCGAGGGGTGGGGTTTGCGGGCCCCGGCCCGGGCCGACGTGACGGCCACGTCGACCAGGCCGTCGAGGCCCGACTGGGCCAGGGCCCGGTCGAGGTGCCAGTCCCAGTTCGAGCACACCGCCACCACCACCCCCCGGCGGCGGAGCTCGCCCAGCACCGCCGGCGCCTCGGGGTAGGCCTCCAGGATGAACGTCTTGGTGAAGGCGTGCAGGTCGTCGACCAGGGCGTCCACGTCGTCGGGGCCGACGCCGCAGGCGAGGGCCCGGGCCCGCAGGAGCGACCGCTCCCACGCCTCGTAGGCCTCCGGGGAGGCCGAGTGCTCGGCGTGCTCGACGCCGTCGACGAGGTCCATCTCCGCCCACCGGTCCCACGCCCCCGCCTCGAGGGTGAACCCCCGGCGGGCGAAGGCCTCCTCCACGGTGGGCCCCCAGGCCACGGCCCGGGCCAGGGTCCCGTAGAAGTCGAACAGCACGGCCCGAGTCACGCCCCGACGATAGGGGCGCCCGCCGCTCAGTCCGGACGACGTGTCGCGGCCGGCGCCGGCTACGCCGGCCGGGCTCGGGCGGCGGCGGTCCGCACGAAGCGCTCGGCGGGGGCGGGGTCGCCGCCCAGGTGGACGTGGAGGTAGGACGCCAGCAGCGTGGGCGAGGCGAAGCCGGCCCGGCCCGGGCCGTGGCGGCCGCGGTAGTCGAGGGCGTCACCGGGCGGGTCGAGCTGGGAGTAGTGGAACTCGTGGGCCCGCATGGCCTCCCCGGCGGCGGCGACTGGGGTGTCGGCCCGAGGCGACCACCGCCGGTAGCCCAGGGTGAGGCGGTCGGTCATGCGCCCGTCGGCGGGGACGGCGCCGGCCAGCCGGTGGCCGTCGAGGGAGCGGGCGAGCCACAGCAGGCCGCCGCACTCGGCCCACGTGACCAGGCCGTCGCCGACCCGCACCCGCACGTCGGCCAGCAGCGTGCGGTTGGCAGCCAGGGCCTCGGCGTAGACCTCGGGGAAGCCCCCGCCCGCGTAAAGCCCGTGCAGGCCCGCCGGGAGGTGGGGGTCGGTGGCGGGGTCGAACGGCACCAGCTCCGCCCCCGCCTGCTCCAGCGCCTCCAGGTTGTCCTGGTACACGAAGCTGAACGCCGGCCCCGCCGCCACCCCGATGCGGGCCTTGCCCTGGTGCCAGGCCCGGGCCGGGGTGGACACGCCGGTGCGGGGCGCGCCCCGGGCCAGCCGGAGCAGGCCGTCGAGGTCGCACGCCCCGGCGATGGCGGCGGCCAGGGCGTCGAGGCCGACGTGGATCTCGGGGCGGTTCTCCACGACGGGGACGAGGCCGAGGTGGCGGTCGCGCCAGCGCAGGGCGTCGTCGCGCCGCAGGGCGCCCAGCACGGGGATCTCGAGGGGGGCGAGGGCGTCGCGGAGCGCCCGCTCGTGGCTGTCGCTGCCCACCCGGTTGAGCACCACCGCCGCCACCCGCACCGACGGGTCGAAGGTGGCGTACCCGTGGACCAGGGCCGCCACCGACCGGCTCATGGCCGACGCGTCCACCACCAGCACGACGGGGGCGTCGAGGAGGGTGGCTACCTGGGCGGTGCTGGCGCTGGGGCCGGTGGGGTCCTCCGCACCGTCGAAGAGGCCCATCACCCCCTCCACCACCAGTACGTCGCACCCCTCGGCGGCCCGGCCCGCCAGCGGGGCCACGGCAGGGGCGCCGCACAGCCAGGCGTCGAGGTTGCGGGCGGGCCGGCCGGTGGCCAGGGCGTGGTAGCCGGGGTCGATGTAGTCGGGCCCCACCTTGGCCGCCCCCACCACCAGCCCCCGGGCCGCCAGGGCGGCCATGAGGCCGGTGGCCACCGTGGTCTTGCCCACGCCCGACGACGTGCCCGCCACCACCAGCCGCGGTCCGAGGGACGGCATGCCGGCATCATGGCACCCGCCTGCCCGCCGGTTCAGCCGCCAATGTACGATCGGCGGCGATGTCCTCCCTGGTCGCGGGTGTGCCCCTCGACTCCCGCGAGCTGAGCCGGGCCGGCGCCGTCCTGGCCGACTCGACCCGCTGCCGCATCCTGGCCCGCCTGGCCGAGGCGCCGGCGTACCCGGCCGACCTGGCCGCCGCCCTCCACACCACCCGGGCCAACGTGAGCAACCACCTGGCCTGCCTGCGCCTCCACGGCCTGGTGCAGGGCACGCCCGAGGGGCGGCGGGTGCGCTACCGGCTGGCCAACCCGTCCCTCGGCGAGGCCCTGCGGGCGCTGGTGGCGGCCATGACGGCGGGAGGCGAGACGGCGTGACCGAGGGGATGCTGCTGCCCTTCGTGGCGGTGGTGGCGGGCGTGTTCTCGTTCGTGTCGCCCTGCTGCCTGCCCCTGGTGCCCGGCTACCTCTCCTACGTGGCCGCCCTGCCCGTGTCCGAGCTGGGCGAGCGCCAGGCCCGGGGGGTGACGCTGCGGGCCGCCCTCCTGTTCGTGGGCGGGTTCACCACCGTCTTCACCCTGCTGGGCGTCAGCGCGGGGGTGGCGGGCAGCCTGCTGCTGCGCAACCGCGACGACATCGTCAAGGTCTTCGGGGTCGTCATCATCCTCCTCGGCCTGGTCACCGCCGGGCTGCTGCGGGTGCCCGCCCTCCAGCGGGAGCGGCGGCTCGACCTGGCCCGGGTGCCGCGGGGGCCGGCGTGGGCGTTCCCCATGGGGATGGCCTTCGCCGCCGGCTGGGTGCCCTGCATCGGGCCCGTCCTCGCCACCATCCTGGCCACCGCCAGCGCCAGCGGCACGGCGGTGTGGGGCGCGGTGCTGCTCGCCCTCTACTCGATCGGCCTGGGCATCCCCTTCGTGCTGCTGGGGCTGGGCTACAACCGGGCCCAGCGGTCGCTCGACTGGCTGAAGCGCCACGGCCGGGGCATCGAGCTGACCGGAGGGCTGCTGCTGGTGGGCGTGGGCGTGCTGTTCGTCACCGGCCAGTGGTCGCCGCTGTTCCGCCCCCTCCAGCGCTGGTTCGCCAACTGGCCCATCTGATGACCGCCCCCCCGG
>DATLGZ010000290.1:0-7252 GCA_035540235.1 Acidimicrobiales bacterium
TACGGGGTGGCCACCATGGGGGCCACCGGCGAGCGGGCGGCGCTGGCGGCCACCGCCGCCGCCGTGGGCGCCCGGCTCAAGGCCTGCACCGACAAGCCGGTGCTGCTGGGCGTGGGGGTCTCCACCCCCGAGCAGGCGGCCCAGGCGGCTGCCGCCGCCGACGGGGTCATCGTCGGATCGGCCCTGGTCAGGCGGGTGCTGGAGGGCGCCGGCCCGGCGGGGGCGGCGGAGTTCGTGGCCGGCCTGCGGGCCGGGATCGATAGAGAGTTGTAACCCAATCCCTCGACCCGGGGGTCCAACCCGCTGCGTGGCGACAGCCATCCTCTTCCCTGGTCAGGGGGCCCAGTCGGCGGGCATGGGCGGGCCCTGGAGGACGACGCCCTGGTGGGCGCTGGTCGAGCGCGCCGAGGAAGCCCTCGGCGAGCCGCTGGCGCCGCTGCTGCTCGACGCGCCGGCCGAGGCCCTGGCCCGCACCCGGGAGGCACAGCTGGCGGTGTTCGTCCAGTCGCTGGTGGCGTGGGAGGCGGTGCGCGAGGCGCTGGCCGCGCCGGTCGCCTTCGCCGGCCACTCCCTCGGGCAGCTCACCGCCCTGGTGGCGGCGGGCGCCCTCTCCTTCGAGGACGGGGTGAGGCTGGTCGCCCGGCGGGCGGCCGCCACCCAGGCCGCCGCCGACCGCCGGCCGGGCCGGATGGTGGCGCTGGTGGGGGCCGAGCCCGAGGTGGCGGCCCAGGCCTGCGAGGCCGCCGGCGAGGCGTGGGTGGCCAACGACAACGCCCCCGGCCAGGTCGTGGTGGGCGGCACCCCCGCCGGCGTCGAGGCGGCGAGCGAGGCGGCCAGGGCCCTGGGCGTGCGCCGCGTCATCCCCCTCAACGTGGGCGGGGCGTTCCACACCCCTCTCTTCGCCGACGCCCGGGCCGAGCTGGAGCCGGCCCTGGCGGCCACGCCCTTCGCCGTCCCCGGAGCCCCCGTCGTCTCCAACGTGGACGCCCGGCCCCACACCGATCCTGCCGGCTGGCCGGCGCAGCTGGGCGCCCACCTGGTCTCCCCCGTGCGCTGGCGCCAGTCGGTGCTGACCCTCGTCTCGCTGGGAGCCGACTCCTTCGTCGAGGTCGGCCCTGGCAACGTGCTGGCCGGGCTGGCCCGCCGGACGTCCCCCGGCGTCCCCGTGCGCAACGTCGCATCCCCGGAGGACGCCGCCACCGTTCGCACTCCCGTGGAGGTCTGTTGATGGAAGCCGGCGAGCGCCTGGCCGTCCCCGCCCGGGTCATCCTGGCCCCGGCGGCGGGCAAGTTCCGCCCCGCCGACGAGCAGCCGCCAGAGGGCGACGCCCTCGACGCGCAGCAGGTCATCGGGTTCGTGGAGGGCCACGGCGGCCACTCCACCCCTGTCACCAGCCCCTTCCGGGGGCTCCTGATGGGCCTGCTGGCGTCGGCCGGGGAGCGGGTACGCGAGGGCCAGCCGGTGGCCTGGCTCACCACCGCCTGATTCGTTGAACGGCCCCCAGCAGTTCACCGCCGTACCGGGGCGGCGCGCCGCCATCGCCGGGTGGGGCGTGGCCGTGCCCGAGGGCCGGCTCACCAACCACGACTGGGCGGAGCGGGTGGAGACGTCGGACGAGTGGATCGTGGAGCGGACCGGCATCCGCGAGAGACGGGTCGCCGGGCCGGGGGAGACCACGGCCACGCTGGCGGTGGAGGCGGGGGGGGCGGCCATCAAGCGGGCCGACCTCAGCCCGGCCGACATCGGGGCGTGCGTGGTGGCCACGTGCACCCCCGACCAGCCCATCCCGTTCACCGGGGCGTTCGTGCAGGACGGCCTGGGCCTGCGCTGCGGGGCCTTCGACCTCGACGCCGCCTGCTCGGGCTTCGTCTACGCCATCGTGGTGGGCGCGTCGCTGCTGTCCACGGCCGGGCTCGACGCCGTGCTGGTCGTGGGCTCGGAGACCCTCCTGCGGGTGGCCGACTGGAGCGACCGCTCCACCGCCGTCCTCTTCGGCGACGGGGCGGGGGCGGTGGTGCTCACCCCCTCCACCGACTACGGCCTGCTGGCCTGGGACTTCGGCTGTGACGGCTCCGCCGCTCACCTGCTGTCGATCGCGGCGGGGGGCAGCAAGCTGCCCACCAGCGCCGAGACGGTGGCCGCCGGCCAGCACTACCTCCGCATGGAGGGCCAGGAGGTGTTCCGGCGGGCGGTGCGGGCCATCGTCGACTCGGCGGCGGGCACCATGGCGGAGGCGGGGGTCACCGCGGCCGACATCGCGCTTTTCGTTCCACATCAAGCCAACTCGCGCATCATCGACGCCGCTTCGAGCCGGCTGGGGATCCCGCCCGAGCGCACGCTCGTCAACATCGACCGCTACGGCAACACGTCGGCCGCCTCCGTCCCCATCGCCCTGGCCGAAGCGGCCGAGGCGGGACGGCTGGCCCCCGGCGACGTGGTGCTGCTGTCGGGGTTCGGGGCCGGCATGTCGTGGGCCAGCGCCCTCGTGCGCTGGGGGACCGGCCCGGGCGCCGCCTGATGCCGCCCCGCGAGGGCTGAGCGTGCCTGACCGGATCGCCCTCGTGACCGGCGGGTCGCGAGGGATCGGGCGGGCCTGCGCGGTCGCCCTCGCCGGCGACGGCCTCCGGGTGGCCATCACCTACGGCCGCGACGACGCCGGCGCGGCGGAGACGGTGGCGGCCGCCGGCGCCGCCGGGGGCGAGGGGCGGGCGATGGCGGTCAAGGCCGACGTGGGCGACCCCGCCGCCGTAGACGCCGCCTTCTCCCGGGTGGAGGAGGCGTGGGGCGGCAAGGTCGAGGTGCTGGTGGCCAACGCCGGCATCAACCGCGACGGGCTCGTCCTGCGCATGACCGACGACCAGTGGGACGACGTCGTCCGCACCAACCTGACCGGCGCCTTCCACGCCGTGCGCCGGGCCGTCCCCGGCATGGTCCGCGCCCGCTGGGGAAGGATTGTGACGATGAGCTCGGTGGTGGCCATGTCGGGCCTGCCCGGGCAGGTCAACTACGCCGCCACCAAGGCGGGGCTGGTGGGCTTCACGCGGTCGCTGGCCCGGGAGCTGGCCAGCCGCAACGTGACCGCCAACGTGGTCGCGCCGGGGCCCATCGTCACGGCCATGACCGACGCCCTGGCCGACGCCCGCCGCGAGGAGATGCGGGCCCAGGTGCCCATGGGCCGGTGGGGCACGGCCGAGGAGGTGGCGGCGGTGGTGGCCTTCCTCTGCTCGGACGGGGCGTCGTACGTCTCGGGCGCCATCGTGCCCGTGGATGGCGGGCTCGGGATGGGTCACTAATGTTCGCTGATTCGGGTCTCACTCGCCGGAGGAACATGTGATGGATCGCCAGGAAGTCCTCGAGGGGTTGGCCGACGTCGCGGTCGAGCTGCTGGGCGTCGACCGTGAGCAGGTCACCGAGGACGCCCGCTTCGACGAGGATCTCGACGTCGACAGCCTCGGGCTGGTCGAGTTCGTGATGGCGGTCGAGGACCGCTTCGAGGTGAAGGTCCCCGAGGACAGGCTGGAGGGCATCACCACCGTGGGCCAGGCCGCCGACCTCGTGCTGGAGATGGCCGGCTCGGGCACGCCGGCGGAGACCGCCCTGCGTGGCCCGAACGCAGTGAGCGGGGCGGGCGGGTGAACGACCCGGCGCGGCGGCGCGTCGCCGTCACCGGCCTGGGCGTGAAGAGCCCGGCCGGCACCGACCTCGACACGTACTGGACGGCGCTGCGCGACGGCACGCCCACCGCCGGCCCCATCCGGCGGTTCGACCCGTCGATCCTGCCCGAGCAGTTCCGCTTCGCCTGCGAGGTGCCGGAGTTCGACCTGGCGCCCTACCTCGACTTCAAGGAGGCACGACACGCCGACCGCGCCGCCCACCTGGGCGTGGCCGCCGCCCTCGACGCGGTGGCCGACGCCGGCGACCTGGGGGCGGTCGACCCCGCCCGCTGCGGCGTCTACGCCGGCTGCGGAGTGGGCGGCCTCATGAGCATGGAGGAGCAGAACCAGGTCCTCCACAGCCGGGGGTCGAGCAGGGTGAGCCCCTACCTCGTGCCCATGATGATGGCCAACGCCACCCCCGCCACCATCGGCATGAAGCTGGGGTGGACGGGGCCCAACCTGTGCGTGGCCACCGCCTGCGCCGCCGGCACCCACGGGATCGGCGAGGCGTACATGCTCGTGCGCCACGGCGTGGCCGACGTGATGGTGGGCGGCGGAACCGAGGCGTGCATGACGCCGCTGGCCATGTCCTCCTTCGGGCGGATGGGCGCCCTGTCGCCCCGCGTGCACGAGCCGGAGCGGGCCTCCCGCCCCTTCGACCCCGACCGGGACGGGTTCGTCATGGGCGAGGGGGCGGGCTTCCTCGTGCTGGAGGAGTGGGAGCGGGCCGTGGCCCGGGGCGCCCGCATCTACGGCGAGGTGCTCGGTTACGCCCGCAACACCGACGCCTACCACATCACCGCCCCCGTCCCCGGGGGCGCGGGGGCGGCGGCGTGCATGCAGATGGCGCTGGCCGACGCCGGTGTCGACCCCTCGGCCGTGGCCCACGTCAACGCCCACGGCACGTCCACGCCCCTCAACGACGCCTCCGAGGCCCAGGCCATCGTCAAGGTTTTCGGCGAGCGGGCCGTGCCCGTCACCTCGGGCAAGGGCGTCACCGGCCACCTGGTGGCGGGAGCGGGCGCCATCGAGGCGGTGGCCGTGCTGCTGGCCCTGGGTGAGGGCGTGGTGCCGCCCACCGCCAACCACGACCGCGACGACCCCGACCTGGCCATCGACGTGGTGGCCGGCGCCGCCCGCCAGGTGGCGCCGGGGCCGGTGGTGTCCAACTCGTTCGGCTTCGGCGGGCACAACGCGTCGGTGGTCCTGGGGCCGGCCCCGGCGTGATCGCCTCGCCGCCGGCGGTACCCCTCGCCGCCTGCCGGGGCGGCGCCGCCACCGCCTCGCTCACCGAGCTGGAGGGGAGGCGGGTGGCGTGGTTCCGCCTGGCCGGGGGCAAGCACGCCGGCGCCCTCGGCCCCAGCGAGGGCGACGTGCTCGAGCGCCTGGTGCGGACGGCCCTCGACCTGGGCGTGCCGGTCGTGGGCGAGCTGTCGACGTCGGGCGCCGACGTGGGCGAGGGCCTGGCTTCGCTGCACGCCTGGGGCCGGGTGGCCGCCGCCGTGGCCGAGGCGTCGGGGGCCGTCCCCGTCATCCTCGCCGTCACCGGGCCGTGCGTGGGCGGGCCGGCCCTGCTGCTGGGCCTGGCCGATCACGTGGTCATGACCACCGACGCCTTCGCCTACCTGAACGGCCCCCAGACGGTGGCCGACATAACCGGCCAGATCATCGACCCGGGAGAGCTGGGCGGGGCCGGCGTCCACTTCCGCCGCAGCGGGCTGGCGGCCCTGGTCGTCCCCGACGAGGACGACGCCCGCTGGGCGGTGGCCGACCTGCTGTCCTACCTGCCCGACAACTACCTCGAGGCGGCCCCGGTGGTGCGGGGCGGCGACGATGCCGACCGGGCGTCGCGGGCGGCGGCCGACGCCGTGCCGGCCGGCCGCTCGTCGTCCTACGACGTGCGGGAGGTGGTGGGCGACGTCGTCGACGTGGACTCGTTCCTCGAGCTGCGGGCGGCCCACGCCCCCAACGTCGTCACCGGCTACGGGCGGGTCGAGGGCCACCCGGTGGGGGTGGTGGCCAACCAGCCGTGCCAGCTGGCCGGCACCCTCGACATCGAGGCGTCCCAGAAGGCGGCCCGCTTCGTGCAGTCGTGCGACGCCTTCGGGCTGCCGCTGTTGACCTTCGTCGACTGCCCCGGCTACCAGCCGGGCAAGGACCAGGAGTGGCGGGGGATGATCCGCCACGGCGCCGAGCTGGTGCACGCCTACGCCGAGGCCACAGTCCCCCGGGTGTGCGTGGTCATGCGCAAGGCCTACGGCGGGGCCTACATCGTCCTCGACTCCAAGGGGCTGGGCAACGACGTGTGCGTGGCCTGGCCGGGCGCCGAGATCGCGGTGATGGGGGCGGCAGGGGCGGTGAGCATCCTCCACGGCAAGCGGCTGGCCGCCATCGAGGACGGCGGCGAGCGGGCCCGGGTGCAGGCCGAGCTGGAGGCCGACTACGCCGAGCGGCTGTGCACGCCCGCGGTGGCGGCCGAGCGGGGCTACGTAGACGACGTGATCGACCCCCTCGACACCCGCCGGGTCGTGGCCGCCGCCCTGGCCTCGCTGCGCACCAAGCGGGCCGTGGGGCGGGCCCCCCGCCGCCCGGCCCGCCACTCGAACACGCCGCTGTGAGCGACCCCACCCCGCGTTCCGGTCACCTTTCGGGTGGCCCGGACCTCGGAAATCGTGACCAGTTCGCGGGGGGGTTGCTGTGAGCGACCCAACCCATCGTTCCGGTCACCTTTCGGGTGGCCCGGACCTCGGAAACGGTGACCAGTTCGCGGGGGGGTTGCTGGCGGGCAAGCGAATCCTCGTCACCGGGGTGCTGGCCGAGTCGTCCATCGCCTTCGCCATCGCCCGGGTGGCCCAGGAGCAGGGGGCCGAGCTGGTCCTGACCTCGTTCGGGCGGGCCATGTCGCTCACGAAGCGGTCGGCGGCGCGGCTGCCCACCGTGCCCGACGTGCTGGAGCTAGACCTCACCGAGCCCTCCCACCTCGCCAGCCTCACCGATGACCTGTCGAGCCGGTGGGGCGCGCTCGACGGGGCCGTCCACGCCGTGGCCTTCGCCCCCGAGACCTGCCTGGGGGGCGACATCCTGAGGGCGGGGTGGGACGACGTGGCCCGCACGCTGCACGTGTCGGCCTACTCGCTCAAGGCCCTGGCCGAGGCGGTGCTCCCGCTAATGCAGAAGGCGGGCGGGGGCTCGATCGTGGCCCTCGACTTCGACGCCCGCCAGGCGTGGCCGGCCTACGACTGGATGGGAGTGGCCAAGGCGGCCCTCGAGTCGACCGCCCGCTACCTGGCCCGCGACCTGGGCCGCCACCGCGTGCGGGTCAACCTGGTGTCGGCCGGACCGCTGCGCACCATCGCGGCGCGCGGCATCCCCGGCTTCGCCACCATGGAGGACTCGTGGGCGGGGCGGGCCCCCCTCGGCTGGGACACGCGCGACGCAGGCCCCGTCGCCCGGGCCACGGTGGCCCTGCTGTCGGACTGGTTCCCCGCCACCACCGGCGAGATGGTCCACGTAGACGGCGGCTTCCACGCCGTGGCCCGGGCGACGGGGCCTGCGTCGCGCGTGTCCCAGCCGAGGGGGGCCCGCCCCGCCCACGA